>CALGGL010000001.1 GCA_937915975.1 uncultured Lachnospiraceae bacterium
TAGCGAGCAGAACCTGTTCAGTACTACCCGGGATTTCTGTTCCTGCAAACCGGGAGAGCAGATAATAAACCAGGCCAAAAAACGCTACATTGATAATAAGCACATCACAAATTATTGGGAATGCTTTCCCATTCTTTTTGCTTCCCTCTGGCTCCCAAAATACCGCATTTCGTCTGCTCGACCAGATAAGCAGTGTCGGGATTCCAAGTACAACCGCAAAATCAAAATTGTTAAAAAAGAGCAGCAGCCACGAGGATCCATAGGATTGAAAACCGAGATATTCAAACAGAATCGACAACAATGTAGTCGTTACCAGAGAATCCACAAATACAATAAAGATGAACCAGAGGATATCTCTTACACTCCGAAGGCGGGGTTCATTTACATAGCCTCGTTTTAAATCAATACTGTACCACATTTTATATGGTAAATAAGCATAGAAAAAATTGATGAAAAATCCGGGAACCCAAACATCAAACTTGGAACCGCTCATGATATCCGTTATGGCGTTTGCAATTGAGATTCCCCATGCACCGGCCGGTCCCCACATGATGCCGAACACAACCGGAATCATGTTGGCAGGGCGAACCTCGGTCATACCGGGTATAAGGGCTAAGATGGATTTAAACGGTGCTGCAACCACCACAAAAAGGATGCCAACAAAAAACATCCTCAACAGCCATTTCTTCTTCATAAACGGTTTAAAAATCTCTTTCATCCATGCCTCCTTATATAATCACCAGAAAATTATTGTAACCTATCGTGCGCCTATATTGATACTCCTTTGCAATCCCCTTCACAATACCAAGACCAAGCTCGTTAATGCTTCCGGAAAGCAAATCATCCTCCGCCGTTTCCGACAGCATTCCATCTGTATAGGCAGCTATATTTCCAACATCAGAAGACGAGGGATCAAATTGAGTCAAATTATCCCTAACACGCAGCATCACGCTCTTTGCCTCTCCTTGCGCAACAGGTACCACCCTGATATCCACATAGTTTAAGCTTTTTTTGTTATCCTTTGCCATATTTACAACATTGACAACCAACTCTTCTATTACCAGATTGATATAAAATGTAGTATTGATATCAATCTCCATTTCCTCACAATATTGCTCTACTCCCTGCAACAAAGCCGGAAGCTTATCGGTGGTCGCCTCACTCACTGCGTGAAACTCACCCTCCGGTCTTACAAATTCCTCCTTCTTAAGCAACAGCAATCCCTGATGCCTTATCAAACAATAAGAAATAATAAAGACCGCAGTAAGACTACCTCCCACAAGGAGTCCACACCATGCACCGCGCATGCCCATTAGCAAAACCATAAACCATACTGAAGCAACTCCAAAGATAAGATTATCCAAAAGGCTTAAGCAAAACGCCATTATGTCCTTTCCGGTGCATCGATAAAACGCATTCAAAAATGTCGTAAACGCAACAACTGGTGCATAGACTGCAAGAACGCGAAATGCCAACACAGTTTCCTTAACCATACCCTGCTCTGTAACACTGAATAATGCACAGAGCAGCCTTCCACCTAAGGCTGCAATAAGAGAAAAGAAAACGGCGGTAACAAACATAGAAATCATGCCAATCCGTGCCGTTTCACGCACATTTTCCTCCTCTTTTTCCCCGTAATATATCCCAAGCATCGGCTGCATGGAACCGGTGACCCCGTCAAAGATTGCAAACAGGAAATTAATCAGATATTTTAAGATTCCGTAAATTGCAATCCCCTCACTACCACCGTGGATATTAAGAAGTCGATTGATCTCAATGGTAAGCAGTATCTGGGATGCAAAAATAACCGCGAGTGCCGCCCCTTGTCGTGCGATATTACCAGACAGTGAAATCAGTGTCTCCTCCTTTTCCTTCCAAAAGGCCACCAGACAAAACATTCTGTTTTTATTAAACAATTTAAGTCCCGCAAGCACGCAGCATACTCCCTCTGCCACAATCGTTCCAAGCGCTATGCCCGCTCCGGACAAATGCGCTGCCTTTACAAAAAGAATAGAAAATATAACATTTAATATGCCCGTTATCAGCACACAAAACATGGCATAGTGCTGTTCGTTATCGTTTCGTAAAAAAGTGATCATCACCGGAGAAAGGACCAGCAACGGAAAGCCAAGAAACAACACACCGATATAGCCCTCAGGTCCCTTTATACCGCTTCCTGTGGTTCCCCCAAGAAGCTCCGTAATCGGTATAAGAAAGATACTGCCTATGACTGCTACAATAACCGAAAAAAAGACTGCACTTATAAGCGATGCAGTAAAAATCCGACTGCATCCCTGTCTGTCACCCTGTCCCATACGGGTAGATATGAGGATTGCACCTCCCATCCCAAAGAGTGCATAGAAAATCTGTGCAAGAATCACAACCGGGAGTGCCACACCAATTGAGGTAAGCGCGTCCTGCCCGATCATATTTCCGGCAATTATAAGATCTGTCATAGAAATTATTGAAAGAGCCAGTGAGCTTGTCACCGTCGGAATCAAAAATTTCCAGAAGGTATCCCTTACAATTTTCCTTTCAATCGTTTCCATTCTTAATCCTCCGTACGAAAAAGAAGTCCACGTAATATCTGCTGTGCCGGATGAGAATCGGAAAGCAATTTTCTGCCATCCTCTAAGGAAAAGTGGTACAAGGTAAGCCATTCATCAAGCAGCTTGGCTTCTGTGAATTTCTCCTCCAGCGCTGCCTCTGCACCAAGCATATAAAGTCCTTTTTCGGCTTCGGGATGGTCGCACAGCCATGATGTCAAAAGCAGCATTTCCGCAAATATCAAATCTATCATACAGTTTGTCAGACTTATCACATTTGTCCGAAAGAAATTTACAGGACGTCCCTTGGCTATAAGATAAATACTTTTCTCAACCAAAAAGCCTTCGCTGTCTTTACACGTAAAAACATATTCATCAACACCCGTGGAGGTATAGATTGCCTTTAACTTTGCATTATCCGGAAAAGGAAGCTTCCCTTTCGTCATATCAAGGAAAACTTTAAACTCCGTATCTTGTGAGGAACTGCTGGCAAGGTAAAGCTTCTTCCCCTTTCCTGCAAAAAAACAGGAAATCATGTGTGCATCCACAGATGGTACACCGGTATTGCCAAGCAAAATGGTGTTTGTAGGAAATCCCCCGTAATCCTTGGAGGAAACCGTAACGAGTCCGTCCCTTGATGCCACATCCATCACTGTGGGATTTATATCATATACACACAAATCCAAGGCTCTTCCCTTAAGGAGCTGTGCAATGGCTCTTCCTATTACACCGTAGCCCACAAGAAAAACCTCGTGAAATTCCAAAAAAGCATTGATTCCATACAAAAATCTGGAAAGCTCCTCCACCACACGCTCCGCAATAAAACGTGATTCGATATTCATCTTGATATCGGATCTCGCCACGCTCATATGCGGATACCAGAATTCCATATCCTTAGCAAGCTTGTGACCTCGTACCGTACCGGAGGTGGTCTGTTCTACGGCACCCAGCATATTCTGCTTAAGTATAGGGTATTCCTCTTCAAGCTCCCGGAACAACTGATAATGATAACCGCCGTCCTCGATTACTAAAAGCTTCTGCCCCTTTTCAAGGAGAGGTAAAATATCCGTCACGACTGCCTGACGGATCAACATGTGCATCGTATCTATAAACTCGCCGGAAAAGGCGTTGCATTTTACTCCGTTTCGATAGAAATAAGATATATCCTTGTCTCTTGATTCAATTGAGGCATAACTGATAAATAAATCATTCACAGGAGGCATTAGATTATTATAAGGCGCTCCCACAAATATGACAGTTTGAAAAGCGGCAGAAAGCACCCTTGAAAACTCGAAGGAATTCTCCATACAATGGTTGATGTGCAAAATCACGATATCTTCAATTTTACCTGTGCTGCCAAATAATTCCTTTATCATCTTCTCTGACAACAAAAGCCTTTGCCTTTTTTCTCTTGGCTTTGGTTCTATGCCGAAAAGTCCTGCCCCTTCCACTTGCTCCGAAAACTGTACTGCCATCTTATCTCCTTTCCTACTACGCAATACTTAAAACTTTAAAGTAAAAATATAACATACGTTGTCCAACTATTGTCCAACAAAAGGGTTCAAAACTTTAAAAGGATACAGAGGCAATCCCCTGTATCCTTCACGGCTCATACTTTTTTCCTTAAATCACTTATTTTATTATAATTATTACGCAAAAGTTCCTGATATCTGATTCTTGCTATCTTGTAATCATCCTCATCTATTCCTTCAGGACAAAAATCTCCTGTTACCGCATCCACATAATGTCTTTTGCCAAATGCCACAAATAAATCCTTAAAGCACTGTGCCGTCTTTGCCTGAAGCTCTATCAAATCCTTCATATCCTTTGAAAGAGAATTCCAATACCTTCCATCACGCTTCATAAGCTCCGGAAGAAGGATGCACTGTTCAATATTTCTTCTTAAATCCATATAATGTGTTGTCATATAATATTCATTGCAAAGTGCGGACTTAAAATAAAAGGACATTGAGTTCTTTAAAAGGAGGTCATAATTTGTTTTTTTATCTTTCTTATCTTCATTTAAAATGCTTTCATTATTTTTATCCTTACTAATATCCTCATTCTTATTTTCTTCATTATAAAGTCTGGCATTTTCTCTGAATTTATATGTTGTATTGTCAAACTCAGGACAATTATTTTTTGAAAGCCCTGTTTTTCCAAGATACTCTTTCTTTAATTTATAAGAACGCCATGCTCCCTTTCCCTTTGCGACCAAACTCTTAATACCAAATCTATACGGTGAGGAAACCCTGACATCCGTTATCTCATCAACCTTACTTTTACCTTTAATGATATAATTATCAGCAACAAGTGTAGGAAGATATCCCTCAACAGCATTTTTTAACCGTATATCTTCCTCTTTAATCTCGAAAACACTGTCATCACTTATTTCTCCCATGATAACACGCTCTTTATATCTTTTTAAATCCTTATCATGCTTTTCTCTCTCTGCCTGAATATTTAAATTCTCAAAGCCAGTATAGGATTCATTTAAATTATTGATATTTTGAACCTTGTTTTCTTCATTAACGATATTATTATACTGTAAATCATTTTTCTTTGCATTATCCAAAAGTCCGTCAACAAAACTATTATCCATCTTCTCCTCCTATATCATATCCGGCACCTTGTCAAAAGTCCTTGAAACCTCAGAAACCTCAGGAAGTATATATCGTACAAATCTATCTGCCGTATCATCTACAACATCGATAACAAGCGGGATATTTTCATCGTATTTTTTCTCTGCTTCAGAAAGTGAAGCCTTTAGGAGCCACATAAGTATAAGAGGATTGTCACTTCCGTTATATGCAGCAGCGACACGAATTCCGTTTTTATATGAGATGTTTTCGATTACAACATAACCCTTTATACGTCCGTTTTCTTCATAAACAGCTGAAAGCTCTCTGTCAACCTTCTTACTCATAAGTCCGTCCACAGGAAGCGGTGCAAACTTTTCTTCAGCCTGTTTATTGTAGCTTTTAAGCTTATTTTCAGTCAGCTCCGAAAAATACTTTATCTTGGTATTTTTCTTAACATTTTTTAAGCTTTCGGCATCCTCACATTCAGCAAGAGTTACGATGTAGGTTTTATAATCCACATCCTCCCTCTTCTGAAAATCGGCATTTATAAACGCCTTTTCCAAAAGTTCAGTTTCACTGTCAACCATGCTAAAGCTTGCAGTAACGATATAATCAAGCTTTGAGGCTATAGCCTCAAGTGCATTAAGCAAAAGCTTTGAACCACCGCGATGCCTGAAATCAGGCAGGACATATAAAGATAATACCTCCAGGCAATCACGAATACGTTCAAAGACAAGTGCACCGGCCGCATACTCTTCGGAGGTAAGTCCTATGATATAGAGTCCTTCCCCGTTATCAAGCCGCTTTCTTGTATCTTCTGTAATAAGCTCAAGAAACACTCCCGGTTTTTTCGTATCCACATATCCAACCGAAAATAAAGGATCAATCTCAACACTCATAATCTATGTTGCTCCTTTACATACATTTTTATCATATCAAAAGTCACATAACCGTCATAAAACATTAACATTTTATAGCGCGCATCAATTTTTCCTATTTTTCCTCTAAATCATTTGTTTTCTTGGTGATTTAGAGAAATCTCCTATCGCCATTCAGAAAAAAGATCATCCATAATAACCTGATTTTGTATTACACTACTATATTCATTTTCTTTGACACCATATGTTGTAATCATAACCAATTGAATTGTGTCTCTACATTCAGTAGCATTTATGAATGCTTCAACCTTATTTCTGAGTTCAAGGTCTCTGCTCGCATTAAGCACATATTCAGCATTTGAAAATTTTATTTCACATATACTCACTACCTTATCACTTCTCGAAATCAATAAATCTATCTGTGCACCTTTGATTCCTTTTTTCCTGTCTCCACGTACAAACCAGGATGATTCTTCTGTCAAAACGCCCGGAATCCCCAGCTTAAACTTAATTGCCATAATATGGTCTTTACAAATCTGTTCAAAGCAGAGAGCTTCCCATACATTTCGTGAACGATCATTCGTGGAATTCGTCCAATAATAATTATCTATTCCAAGTTTATCCTTGAGATAATGCATATAAAACGCCGTGTAATAATCACAAAGCTGATAAAGTGCATCTTTTTTCTTTTTCTTATAAAAACCGGAAACACGAACAAAACCAGACAAAACAAGGTCTTTTAAAATTTTAGTTAAATCACCGTTATTCTTTAATTTCGTTAAATCGACAATATCAGACCGTGTAAGCCCTGAGGCTTTCGTGCTCAGAGCTTCAACAACCTTTACATAATTATCGCTATTTGAAAATAGAGTTTTATACAAATGCTCAAATTCATCCCATAGTTCGCCATCTTCCGAAAAAAACAATCTATCTATATTTTGTGAAAGTGAAAGCTTATTACTTATCAAATCAAGGTAATATGGTATTCCTCCCATAATCATATAGCATCTTACTATGTCAAATCTTGACCACCTGATGTTTTTATTCCTAAGAAAAGCCTCCGTTTCAGATAGCTTGAATGGTTTTAAGAAAAGTTTACATGTTTGACGATTAAATAATCCACCCTTATTATTGGCTATTTTCTCATCCATCCATGATGTAGCTGATCCGCATGCGATAAATACGAGGTTATCCTTAGTTGACGCCCAATCATTCCAAAACCATTCAAATACGGTAAGGAATTCTCCTTTTTGATTATCCAGCCATGGCATCTCATCAAAAAAAACCACCTGTTTTTCATTTTCAGGAAGTGTCTCAAGATAAGCTCGTAATTCTTCAAAAGCCATTCGCCAATTTTTCAAATGAACATATTTCTTACGAGTCTTGCGTTTTAGTTCTGATACAAAATTTTCTAATTGAACTTCTCTCCCCTTTCCATACATACCAGTCAATTTAAACGCAAATTTTTTATGAAAGTATTCATTTATAAGAAAGGTCTTTCCAACCCTTCTTCGTCCGTAAACTATGATCAACTGTGCTTTTTCTGCACACATACACTCATCAAGGCGCTCACATTCTTTAATTCTTCCAATTATTCTTTGTTTTTTCATGTCTATAGTATATTATATAAACCTACGGCTGTCAATTCGTTTTTCCTCTAAATCTTTTATTTTATCGTATTTTTAGAGGATTGTTACTTTTAGCATCATCGTCAAGTACGCTTTTCTCGCCCCACTGTCTTAATTTTTCCCGCAGATAATTCCAACTGCCTCCTGATACTATCTGTACCTTAACCAAAGGTCTAAACCTCCCTGCGTAATTTTATTTTGAAATATAATGCTTCTTAATCCCTTAAACATCCTATCGGAATGACATACACGCCATCATCCCGCTTATATCCGTATTCTGTTGCAGTAATAACAAGTTTTAAATCGGGCAATCTCAAAGGAACCTGTTTTTCCTTTTCATTATATACAGAAATAAGACGTTCTATTTCACATAGATGTTTTGCACCTATATCAATTTCTTTGCTGCCAAGTTTGAATTCTATCAAAGCATATCTTCCATCTTTTAAATGTAACACGGCATCTGCTTCTAATCCATACCTGTCATGATAGTATGATACTTCACCATTCATTTTTGAAGAATATATTTTTAAATCCCTAATGCATAGCGATTCAAAAAGAAAACCCAATGTCTTAAAGTCTGTATTGAAATAATCCGGTGAAAGACCCATAGCTGCTACAGCAATTGATGGATCAACAAGATTACGCTTATTCCCTGCTCTGATTGCTTCCTTTGACCTGATAGCCGGACACCATGCAGGTAATTCATCAATAATATATAAATCCTCCAAATCATGAAAGTATTCGTAAAACGTCGGCTTTGAAATTTCCATAGTTGATGATATATCGGCAAAAAGCGTTTTGGTATCTGCCAAGGTACAAATATTTCTGGAATATGATCTAATTAATCTTTCTGCCAACAATGGATTTCTCCTAATATGACTTATATTAGAAATATCGGTATGGCAGGTCTGATAAAAAAGATCAGACGCAATTGAAAGAGCTGCTTCTTTATGATTTATATTAATACTTTGAGGCCATCCGCCTCGACATATCGCATAAATCAGGTCATCAATATTAAGCTTGGATTCTGCCCATTCTACACTCTTACCATCAAATAAATCTACAAGTGAAACACTTCCACATGATTCTCCACTTTCATAAAGGCTCATCGGATACATCCTTAAAGTTGATATCCTAAGTGTACCTGTATGAGCGGTAGAAACCTTTTGCGAGGAAGATCCAGTAAGAATATATTGCCCCTTCATGCCGGTGTCATCTACATCTTTACGAATTGCTCCCCAAATTTTGGGTGCATCCTGCCACTCATCAAAAAGACGGGGTTTCTCACCTATCAAAAGTTTAGAAGGTATATTTTCAGCAACCGAAAGATATTTATCCCTATTATCCTCATCTTGAAACTCAATATAACTTTTTGCAAATTGTTTAGCAGTAGTGGTTTTTCCACATCCTTTTGGTCCAACTATTAAAACAGCGCCAAACGCTTCCAATTTGAGTTCTAATGAACTATCAGTTATTCGATTACGATAATTATCCATAATTAGCATCACCTCTTTAAAAATTATATTACACTTAACACATTTGTGCAATTATTTTTAACAGTTTTGTGTGATTTTATTTAACTGATTTGTGATTTTAAAGTGGTAAAAATCAGACACCAATCGCATTTGCAATTGGTGCCTGTAAAGTTTATATATATTAATTTCTGGTTAACTCAATTGTATAATCTCCATCCATAAGATATAAGCTGTCTCCCTCTATTGTAAAGTCATATAAAAATGTTCCGTCAACAGAGTATATAGAAGTGCTTTCCCATATGATATCGACACTGTCCTGCATAGTTAAAACACCTGTATGGTCTTCATTAAGAGTAACCTCAGGATTTGCATCTTCAGCTTCGCCCATATATGTACCTACATAATAATCAAACATAGTTTGTGCTTCATAGTTATCATAGGTAATTGAATCTATAACGGATGCCATAGCATCACTTACTGCCATACCCTTTTCCTCATCAGGTTCAGAGCAGCTTGCAATCCGGAATAACAATACTCCACCGTTATATTCACCGGCTATTGCCATATCGGTATAGGTAAGATCATTAGCTTCTGTAGTATACGTTCTCCAATAACTCCATTTATCAGTCGTACCCGGCATATAATTCTCATTTCTTATTACATCTTCATCTGCCCATTCTGCTGTATATTCATACAACACCTCTTCAGGGAGCTTATCTTCAATGTAGCTAATTGTGATCATATTGGGACCTGATGCTTCACCTGTATAAGTAAACTGTACAGAACCATCGCCCTGGTCGGTTACGGAAATTACATCTTCATTATACGTAACAGACCAGCCTTTATCAGACTTAAATTCTCCCTGTTTATTGTCAGCTGCTGAATTAGTTGTGTCTTCTGATTCGGTTTCGGATTCTGAACCGGTCTCGACATCTGAATCAGATTCAGTTACCGTCTCTTTTTCTGTCGTAGTCTTTTCCTCTTCTTTCTTTCCTCCACAGGCAGTTACCGCCATAGCAAGTGCAAATGTTGTCATCATTACAAATAATTTCTTCTTCATTGTGTTTTCTCCTTTTTGTCATAAATTTATTATTGCATTACGAAGTAGTTTTATCATCCTTTTTATCAGAATTGCTCTTTTTACATCCGCAAATTGATGCAGTCGTACTAATTGACATTCCTATTTTTAATTATTTTTTTATTTATAATTTAATATTTATATTTAATTCATAAATTACTCTTCATTGACCGGTACCCATTCAAACACCATTCAATATTTTGATATCAATCGTCAGATAATGACCCTGCTTCAACAAGATATGCACCCTCATCTTCCTCTGAAGAATCATAATACTCATCATGATTAAGCACAAAAAAGTCTGTAAGTGACATATCATCGTAATTTGCTTCATCCTTACCCGGAAGATATTTACGGAAGGTATAAAGTATATCATTAATCTCCGGATTTTCTCCGAAAAGCGAAGCAACTATCCTTTCGGAATTTTCTGTTACCGTCGGCAAAAGTATAACGGTATCATCCGTATACTTATCGATTAATCGGTGTGCAAGACTCTTTAAAAGCTTAAGCAATGTGGAAGGATTGTCAGGATCATCCACATAAAGCGAGGAAAGCATAAGCAAATCATCATTTGCACGCTCTACTACCACATACGCAACAGGCTTGTTCCCTTCAAAATATGCTATACTCATATCACTCTCTATCGCCTCGGATGTAAAGCCGCCTGTAGGTCTTGGTACATAACCCTTACTCTTAACCTTTTCAAGTGCGCTCGTCTGTTTTTTTGTAAGGTCTTTAAAGCTTATATAATCTGCCTTTGTTTTAGCACCTGTAAGCTTTGAATTAGCAAGCATACCGACAGTTATGGAAAATAGGTGACTGTCAAGTGACCGGTACTCTTCGAAATCCATCTTCTCAAGAAACGCACAAAGTGCTATCTCATTATCTGAGACGCATGCAAAGGTTACGCTTATATTTGCTTCCTGTCCGTCAAAAACCTCGATTAGAGTGTCAAGAAGTTTTTCTCCTACACCCTTTCTTCTCATCTCCGGCACAACATATAAAGACATTATCTCGAATTCCTTTTCATCAACGAAACGTCCTACAAGGGCACCGACATGAGCATTTTTTTCCTTTACGCAAAATCCGTATGCTTCATCCTTTTTAATTGCCTCGGCAGCCGAATATTCTACGAGAAAATTAAAATCATCAATATTTGTTTTGTCTAACGCATATATTTTCATAATTTAAGCTCCTTTTCTCTTACTTTTTCTTATTCTTTTTCAAATCATCATCGAGCACTTCAAAATTGATATTGTCCACATCAAGATTGATTTCACCCTTGCTGCCTTTTTTCTTTGTTTCCTTCTTAGGCTCTGCCTTCTTTTGATCCTTCTTACCGGTTTCTTTTTTAGAATCTGCTTTCTTGGATACTCTCTTTAGAGGCTCAGGCTTCTTCTCAAAGCCGAGACGCTGATTAATCTCATGCTGTAACTCTATATGTGCATCTCCTATCTTGTCCGCCTCATCATTAGCAATATTCTTTATCTCCTGTTCGGTAAGTTTTCCATCAACCCTGTCCTTAATCTGTTCTTCAACGATATCACCTTCGTCTGTAACACCGTAAGATTTTAATGTAAGGAATACAAGCTGTACATAATCATGTATCATCTGTACTGGATTTTTAGGTCCGCCCTCCATATCCTTTAATACTTCTTTCATGAAATCCAGCGCAAATGCGGAATCCTCAATCTGAACAGCAAGCTGCTTTTTCAAATTAGCCTGAACCGGATTATCTTCCTTCATCTTTTTATGCGTAGACTTCAGATTGCTAATCTGCGTATTTATGGACTTCATAACATCATGATTCTTGGTCTTAAAGCCCTGCTTATCGACTTCAAGAAGATTTAAGTAAAGATCTATCTTTCTTAAATCACGCATCCTATCAGCCATCTCGTTTTGCTTAAATCTCTTAACAATATTCTCAGCTGTAAATGTTTTTTCGTTAATATTCTTAGCGTTGCCGAAGAATGATTTTAATTCATGATATATTCTTGCACAATCTCTTGCAACCGAAGTCTGATAATCCAAATACTTACCCAAGTGTTCACGTTCAGAACCGTCTTCAAGCTTCTCATAGATATTTAATGTTCCGTCTTCATTATGGCAGGCATTGTAATTTTCATATATAACCTTATTTTCCTTCTGGTACTGCATAATTGCCGTTTCTGCGGTAGCAAGCTCGGCTCTGTGCGAAATAGTACCGGAATTAGAAAGCAATATCTTTTGATTGAGTTCCGTATATTCCTCAGAACCTGCCTTTCCTTCCTCATAAAGTTTATTCTTCAAAGGCTTGATTGATTCCTCATAGCCCTCAAGTATCTGATTGTTTTTGTTATATTCCTTAACCAGTTCAGCAAGCTTAGGACTTTGCAAAAGTATATTGATATCAGAAATCTTTCCTTCAAAGCCTTTCTTTTGAACAAGCTTGATTACACGCTCGTTACCCTTAACCTGAATAACATTTAAAGTCTTGCTTACTTCATCCGACTGTGCAACCTTATTTGCAAGCTCCTCTCTGTCAAGCTCGGAATTAACGCGCATCGACATCTTCTTGAAATAATCTTTTCTATTATTTAAGACATCGAAAAGCTTCTTTTGATTTGCTTCCTTATCAATTGCCTTTCCGTCCTTACCGTATATCTCATCTGCGGAAAGACCCATATCAAAATGTCCTTCCTTATCAACAAAATATGTATGTGCATAAGCCTCAATCATCTCAAAGAACATTGAGTAAACGCTTCTCGTCTTAGGTCCGAATGCATTATGTATTGAAGTGAGAACCTGTGGCTTAATATGCAAACGCTTTATAACCTCAGGATCTTCCAGAATATGTTTCTCATGCTCGTATACTTCCTTTAATGCAAGGAACTTTCTTGTCTTGCCGTAAAGGTATTCAAAATGCTTCTTTATATATGCAGGGTCTGTCATCTCGGAGGTAATCTTAAACGAAACAGCTTCCTTGAACCAGCCAAACACAGTATCCTGCCAACCTATTACAGGATTAAAAAATGCTTTTGAATCCTTATTGTTACGATTAATAAACTGATCTGCAACAATACAATTCATCGAACGGTTTTCCTCTGCCTCTTTGGTAGCAGGCTGTCCCGCACCGTTTACCTCTACATCATAAAGTAAATACTTAAATATACGAGGATTGTATCCCGCATGCACTAAAGCTTCATCAAGTGCACGACGTTTATCCATCGAAAGCGCACTGTATGCAAATGCTTCCTTCTTGCTTATAACTGCGGATATCTCGGCAGCATGACCTGTATCTTCAACAACACCTGTGCCGTTTTCTACGGCAAGCTTACGGAAGGTTTCATCCAAAGCCTTACCGGTATCAAGCTTCGCACGCTCTATATAGAAGTCTTCTAAGCTTTGAGGCCACTGATTAAGTATTTGCTCTGCGGCAACCTTCATCCAAATTGTATTTTCATCCTTTGCAGGTTTTTTATTGTAATATCCTTTGTCTTTAATAGACTGGAATATCTTCTTCCATTCATCCGCTTTTGATATGTCAAGCTTTTCTCCGCCTTCATGTACAAGCTTAAACAAACGTGATATAGGATCTTCGGTAACCATTTCTTTGGCTTTATTGATGTTTTCTGTAAGCTTATTAAGTGAATTTAAATATACCCATAACTTGCTTGCACTTTCATCTTGGATTTTTTCGGCTTCCGCATCAATCTTGTCCTTCTTTTGCTGCTCGGTAAGATCCTTATCTCTCTCAACCCCATCTCTGAACAACCACCAGGTTTGTGTCGGTGAAAGGTTTGATGCACCAATCATACCATTTGCTTCAAGATAAGTATTAAGAGCTGACCAAAGCGGTGAAAGTATTTCGTTTTTATTGACAAGTTCTGTCATAAGTTCCTTATTTTCAGGCTTTTCAAAGTAGCTCTTTAAAGCAAGCTGTTCTTCGGATGACCAGGACTTATCAGCCTTAATTACACTTTCAACGTCTGACAAAGTGTTCGCATATTTGAGCAAAGTAAACACATCATCAGGATTAGGAGTATTGTTTTCATTTATAACTTTTCTAGCTAAATCGTTAAGTTCAGGGCCTATCTTTATCTCACGCAATCTTGTAACAAGCCCCAACGCCTCTTTTTCAACATTTTTTGCATCCTTGAAATAATTTGCATTTTTAGCCTTTTCGCGTGAAATTCTATCAAACATCTTGTTTTCCTGCAACGTCTTAACCTTGTCTGTCTTAGCAAGATCACATAAAACAAGATAGGTCGCGTTTGCTGCAGGGAATGAAAGGTATTGCGCATATTCAATATTCGCTTCTACAGTTTTTCGATTCATACTGTGATTGTAAGCTTCTATATTGAACTCCGTATAATTATCACGTGATTTTGCCATGCTGATTTTTCTTTTAACGGCATCAACAAGCTCCTTACAATTAAGCCATTTCTCCTTGCGAAGTCTGTATGCGATTGAAACATTCGCATCTTCCTGCTCGATTTCGTTGATAACAAATTTATCACCTTCGAAATTCAATTCCTTTTGTTCGGTATTTATCTTCTTCTTTGTATTTTTGCCAAGCTCCTTCACTTCTTCTTCAAGTTTCTTAGCTTTTTCTTCAAGATTTTTCTTCAAAAGCTCAAGTGAATGAACACTCATACCATCAATAGTATCCGTATCAAGGTATGAATAATTCTTATTACCCTGAAGCTTGAACATGCCCGACACATAATTATTCCACTTTGAAAGAAGCTCAATCTTAATCGTTATATCTGCCACAAACTTTCCATAGAGGGTATTTCCCGGAATAACTCCTGCCTTTTTATAGTTCTCAAAAAGCTGAACCATCTTCACTCTGTTATTATAAAATTCAGGATTAAATTTGCCGGACTTTGACGCTATGTAGGTAAGAAGCTTAAGCTGCTCGTTAACAGCCTTCTTTTGCTCCTTTGTACCCACAGGAATCGAAGTCTTATAATTAAACTTGGCAAGTTCCTCAGGCTTCATCTTGACAAGCTTTGCAAACTCGGCATCCGGATCCGAAAAATAAGTCCTGCCCGCAATCAACGTATTGTTGGTATCGATAAAAAGTCTTCCTCTTTGTCTTACCTGATGAATTCTCGCAGCTCTTGCCCTATAGCTTCTATCTGCCTTTTTAACTGCTTGAGGAACAGCATTCTTACCTGCTTCCTTTTGAAGATCCTTCTCGGTATCAAGGAGTGCGGCATCAAGCAATTCATCGTAATCATCAATCTTGTTAACCTCAAACATATATCCAAGCTTTTCCTTATTAAGGAACTTCTCGATGATAGCAAAGTCAGAATTCTTTTCCATACGCTTTTCGGTTGGATCATTGATAAAGAATCTTATAGTCTTCTTGCACATATCAAGCTCAGACTTTGTATATTCTATTTTCTTTGAACTCTCATCAAATTCACGCTCGGCACGCTTTATACGCTC
>CALGGL010000002.1 GCA_937915975.1 uncultured Lachnospiraceae bacterium
AGTCATAAACCTCTGATTTTGCGAATTTTGATAAAAATCTGAATAACAATATATAAAGAGGCGAGTAGAAAGAATATTCACCTATATTTGAGGAATTATATGGCTTACTTAGCATTGAAATATTAAAAGGATTATAAAAATCCATATATGAGTCGCTGTAATAATTAAATATAATTGAATGCATGGAATATCCGTCCGATGCAATGGCTGAAATATATAATACAAGCTGAGTTAGTGTTAAAGAAATAAAGAAAATACAAAAAACGATTTTGCCTTTTTGTTCATTTGATAGTTTTTTTGTTACAGGTTTATTCATTTTTTTCGCTCCTAACGTTTATAATCAATATGATATAGTCATTTTATTTCAAAATATGACAAGTGTCAATATAATAAAGCAGTTGATATTTTAACATAAATGGGGTAAAATGACCTTAACTGGGCAATTACAAAAAGATGCAATGATATATAGTTAAAGGACGTGGGATGATGAATAACCTAAATACACAGAATACACAGGATATTGATATTATTAAGGAAAGCACTATTGAGGTACCTGATATACTTGCTCAGGTATATGATGCGTTGTCCGAAAAAGGATATAATCCTGTGAGCCAGATAGTTGGATATGTAATGAGCGGTGATCCTACATATATTACCAGCTATAAAAATGCAAGAAGTCTTATTATGAAGGCAGAACGTGATGAGATAATAGAGGTACTTCTTGAAAATTATATCGATACCAGACTTAAGTAAAAAGGAGCCTTTCATTGAGAATAATGGGTTTGGATTATGGTACGAAGACCGTGGGTGTTGCAATAAGTGATGAAACCTGTCTTATAGCACAGCCGCTTCTTACCATTGAAAGAAAAAAGGCGGACAAGCTGAGGCAGACCTATGCTAAGCTTGAAGAGCTGATAAAAGAATATGAATGTACGTTGATAGTTTTGGGACTTCCTAAAAACATGAATAACACCGAGGGTGAAAGAGTTGAAGCCACAAAACGTTTTAAAGCTGATGTTGAGAGAAGAACCGGTATTCAGGTTGTTTTTGAAGATGAAAGACTTACAACCGTTGAAGCGGACAGAATACTTGAAGCGACGGATGTTACGCACAGCAGAAGAAAGGAATACATAGATAAAATGGCTGCGGCGATTATTTTGCAGACGTATCTTGACAGGAAACAAAATAAAGCTGATTGATTTTATATGTAATTAGGAGATTTTTATGGAAAAAAACGAAAAGATAGTGTTTGAAACCGAAGAGGGCGATATTGATTTTTTTGTGCTTGAGCAGACGATGATAGCAGGCACGAATTATATACTGGTAACGGATGACATGGAGAGCGAGAACGGAAGCTTTTTGGTATTAAAGGAAGGAAAAGCAGGGGATGTAAAAGAGACGGATGTTCCCGCAGATATGGAAGATATCGTTACCTATGGCATCATTGAAGATGAAAATGAATTAAAAGCAGTAGTCAAGGTTTTTAACGAGCTGCTTGAAGATATTGATTTGGAGGTATAGTTTTGAAACCAGATGACAATAAGCCGGTAAAGATTATTCCTTTGGGCGGACTTGAACAGATAGGAATGAACATTACCGCAATAGAGTATGAGGACAGTATAATTGTTATAGACTGCGGACTGTCCTTTCCTGAGGATGAGATGCTTGGAATAGACCTTGTTATTCCGGATGTGACTTATCTTAAGGAAAATGCCGATAAGGTCAAGGGACTTGTGGTAACACACGGACATGAAGATCATATTGGCTCTATTCCGTATGTTGAAAATGAGATTAATATGCCGATTTACGCCACAAAGCTTACTATGGCGCTTATAGAGCATAAGCTTGAGGAGCATGGCAATATTAATAACGTAAGAAGAAAGGTTGTTACTCATGGACAGATAATAAACTTAGGCTGTTTCAGGATAGAATTTATAAGAACCAATCATTCGATTGCCGATGCTGCAGCACTTGCAATTTATACTCCGGCCGGAATTATAGTTCATACGGGAGATTTTAAAGTCGATTATACACCTGTATTCGGTGAGACTATTGATTTACCGAGATTTGGCGAGCTGGGTAAAAAGGGCGTGCTTGCGCTTATGGCAGATTCGACGAATGTTGAAAGACCGGGATATACCCAATCCGAAAAAACGGTAGGAAAGACCTTTGATAATCTGTTTAATGATAATAAAGATCACAGAATTATAATTGCTACCTTTGCTTCCAATGTACAGTAATCAATCTTAGTCTCATCAACAAGTGACTTACCGATTTCATATCCCTTAGCCTTAAGGAATGTGTAAGCCATACCACCACCGATAATTAATGTATCGCACTTCTCAAGAAGGTTTGAGATAACATTCAACTTATCAGCAACCTTTGCACCACCAAGGATAGCTACGAAAGGTCTTACAGGATTCTCAACTGCATTTCCGAGGAAATCGATTTCCTTCTGCATTAAGTAACCAACAACTGCAGTATCAACAAGACCTGCAACACCTACGTTTGAGCAGTGAGCTCTGTGTGCGGTACCGAATGCATCATTAACGAATACATCACAGATACTTGCAAGATCCTTTGAAAATGCTTCACCGTTCTTAGTCTCCTCAGCTCTGAAACGGGTATTCTCAAGAAGAATAACATCTCCGTCCTGCATAGCCTCTACAGCAGCCTTAGCATTAGGTCCTACAACCTCTGGGTCAGCTGCGAACTTAACCTCCTGGCCTAAAAGCTCTGAGAGTCTCTTAGCAACAGGTGCAAGAGTCTTAGTCTGCTTATCCTCTTCTGTCTTAACCTTTCCAAGATGTGAGCAAAGGATAACCTTTCCTCCATCTGCAATTAACTTCTTGATAGTTGGAAGTGCAGCAACAAGACGATTCTCATCAGTTATCTGTCCTTCCTTAAGCGGTACGTTGAAATCGCATCTGCAAAGTACGCGAAGTCCCTTTACATTAATATCATCTACTGACTTTTTGTTTAATGACATTACATTAACCTCCATAAAATAAAAAATAAAGAAAAGAAGGTCCGGTCCAATCAGACCGGACCCTCTAGGTCATTATAGCCTTAAAGTATACTTAGTATCTCAATCAGCCTAACTCAGCGAAGTACTTAATTGTACGAACCATCTGAGATGTATATGAGTTCTCGTTATCATACCAAGAAACTACCTGTACCTCATAGAGGTCACCCTCGATCTGGCTAACCATTGTCTGAGTTGCATCAAACAATGAACCAT
>CALGGL010000003.1 GCA_937915975.1 uncultured Lachnospiraceae bacterium
ACTTATTACGATAAAGCAGGCAAATATATTGATATTTCCGAAGGTAGATATAAATATATTATATTGTTTTTTACTTATTCCATTCTTAAGACTATATAAATAATGCCAAAACCACTCTATAAGCTTATTAAAACCGGACGGCTTATAATCAGGATTATCAAAACGGCTTAAATCAGGATCAATATGCTGACATATGGCTGCAAGATAAGAAAACAACGTAATAACTCCAAACGCTGTATAAATAGGGAGCTTTATATCTACATACCTGCCCATAATAAAAAACAAGGCAGCTATAACAAGATATATCGACAATCCCATAAGCCTTCCGTTCTCACCCGAAAAAGCGGATTTTCCGTCAATCAGACCGTCATCTGTCAAAGAAATAAGATATGCCAAAAAATTCGATGCTAAAAAAAACGCCATCCAAAGCTCGGGAGAAAGCCATATATCATTCTTAATATTATGTGACAAAACACTTTTTATTTTATGATAATATGACCATGACTCCTCAAATACATAGGCTACAATCATCAATACAATATATCCGATTGTGGTAAAAACGAAAAAATCCCTTCTTGTTCTCGTAATATCAAAATAATAATCATGAAACACAAGCGGAAATACGCAAAGAATCAGGAAAAGATAAATATAATTGATTCCGTCAACAACATATTTTCCGATATATTTTTTATTAGAATTCTTAATGAATTTAAAACCGTTTTCCATAGTTTACTCCAAATCAAAATAATCAATTTAGATATTATACTTCACACATCAAAAAACTTCAACCTTATATCGCTTTCGCGGGAGATTGACATCACATTACAGGATATTGACATAATATCGCGGGAGATGGGGCGCTGCGTGCCGGTGTTGCTGCTTGCCGGTGGCAAGCGTTTAGCAAGGACCGAGTCGGGAGACGAGACCTCGCGTTAAGCGCGGACCGAGCCGGAGGCGAGACCTTGAACCCAAGGGTTCAAGGAGCCTTCGGCTTGGTCAAAAAAAGAGCTCGAGTCATTTGACTCGAACTCTTTTTTTCAACATGCGGGAGATGGGACTTGAACCCACACGACGTTGCCATCACTAGATCCTTAGTCTAGCCTGTCTGCCAATTCCAGCACTCCCGCATTTAACTTACGCCGACTAATCAACGCAAGTGATATATTAACATTTTAAGATTAAAATGTCAACTACTTTTTTATGCTAACTTTGACTTAGCAATCTCAACAAGCTTTGCAAAGCCCTCAGGATCACTTATTGCCATTTCGGAAAGCATCTTTCTGTTAAGATCAACCTCAGCGAGCTTTAATCCATACATAAACTTGCTGTATGAAAGGCCGTTGATTCTTGCAGCCGCATTGATACGGGCAATCCAGAGCTGTCTGAACTGTCTCTTTCTCTCTTTTCTGCCTGCATATGAAGTAGCTAATGCTCTCATAACTGACTGCTTTGCTACTCTGTACTGCTTTGATCTTGCTCCCTTATATCCCTTAGCGAGCTTTAAAACTCTGTTATGTCTTTTCTTAGCGCCTACGCCGCCTTTAATTCTTGCCATTAGTCTATTCCTCCTAATCCTAAATATATGGTAATATCTTCTTCATAACCTTACTGTTGGTCTTATCGGTCATGGTTGCTTTTCTAAGATTTCTCTTTCTCTTAGTAGACTTCTTAGTAAGAATATGACTCTTGTAAGCTTTATTTCTCTTTAATTCACCTGTTCCTGTCTTCTTAAAGCGCTTTGCAGCTGCCTTCTTTGTCTTTAACTTTGGCATTTTTATTCCTCCTCATATATATTTACTATATTGATAATTTAACGTTTTTCAGCTAAAAACATTATCATACTACGACCTTCAAACTTTGCAGGCTTATCAACAACTGCCACGTCTGAAAGCATTTCCGCAAACTGATCAAGTATTGCCTTACTTGAGTTTACATGTGCAAGCTCACGTCCTCTGAAACGAAGTGTAACCTTAACCTTATCACCCTTTGTTAAGAACTTTCTTGCCATATTAACCTTGGTATTAAGGTCATTGGTATCAATATTAGGTGAAAGTCTTACCTCTTTTATGTCGATGGTCTTCTGCTTCTTCTTTGCTTCCTTCTCACGTCGTGCAAGCTCATAACGATACTTACCAAAATCCTGAATTCTTACGACCGGTGGCTTTGCAGTCGGAGCTATAAGTATTAAATCCACCTCTGCCTCTTCAGCAAGCTTCTGTGCTTCCTTAGCAGACATAATACCAAGCGGTTCTCCATCCTCACTTACAACTCTTACCTCTTTGAATCTGATCTGTTCGTTAATTAATACCTCGCTGATAATAACACCTCCATAAATTAAAAAGTGGACAGCACAGCTATCCACATAAAAATACCACATTAAAAAATGTAAATATTAACCCAAGTCGCCCAATTGCGCTAAGGTGAGAGTGGATACTCTGCTTCTTTAACACACTCAGATAAAATATCACAATTAATTAAAACTGTCAATACCTTACTTTCAATTTCGAACAATTTATTGTTTTCAGAAAATATCCTCATCGATATTATCCAAAAACTCCTTTAGTTCTTCCCTTGCCTTTTCTATATCGGCAGGATTCTGCTTATCAAGTATCTGTTCAAAATTGTTAAGATATTTCTCGATTATATTTCTCATATCTCCCGTGGCTTCCTCATACATTCTGTCTCCGCGAAGAAGTAAAAGCTTGTTTTCCTCCTTTTCTCTCGGATGAATCTTAAGCTCCGCCAAGGATGCAAGTCTTTCATCTATCTCTTCATCAGTCATATCAACATCATCATTTTTTATAACTATCCTTTTTGACAGCTTGGTTGATAAAACCTTAACCTCAACTTCGAGAATCGAATTGACATCATATGTATAGGTTACGTCTACTGCCTCCTGTCCTGCCGGACCTATCGGCACCACTAATTCTATATCTCCAAGATAAACATTATTTCTTGCAAACCTGCTCTCTCCCTGAAGTATCTTAACTCTTATCATATCCTGATTATCATCGGCAGTATAAAGTCTTTCGGTTCTGCTTACCGGGATAACCGAATTTCTCTCTATGATAGGCAGATAATGTCCGCCTTCCTTTACTCCGCCGCCTCTTGAGACAACGACCTCCGTGCCGAGAGTAAACGGGCATACATCGGTAAGAATTATTTCCTTAACTGCCTCGTTTCTTTCCTTCATAGCAGCCTGAGTTGCAGCTCCGACTGCAACAACCTCATCAGGATTGATATTGGTATTAGGTATTCTTCCGAAAAGTCTTCCAACGAACTTTCTTACTATGGAAAGCTTGGTTGCACCTCCAACAAGAATAACCTCATCTATATCCTTAAGTCTTATGTTTGCATCCTTAAGGCTTCTTTCAATTGGCTTTTTTATTTTATTCAAAAGAAGCTGACAATTTTTTTCATAATCATCAATATTTATTTCATACTCATAAACCTCTTCTTTTATCTTGCATTTTAAAGTTGAATTTCTGCTTTCGGTAAAACCGAGCTTACAAAGCTCAGCCTGTTTTCTTACATGAGCAAGTGTCTTTACATCAAGCTCATCCTGGTCGATATTCTTTTCCCTGAAAAACATCTGAACAAGTATTTCGGTAAAATCCTCACCGCCTAAGAAATTATCTCCCGCAACGGCTCTTACCTCCATAATGTTCTGATAAAGCTCAAGTATGGAGACATCAAAGGTTCCGCCTCCGAGATCAAAAACAATGAATTTGGTATCAGCATTCTTTTTATTAAGACCGTATGCAATGGCTGCTGCAGTAGGCTCACTCACTATACGTTCAACAACAAAGCCTGCCATCTCGCCTGCTCTTTTGGTTGCCTTTCTCTGGGCATCATTAAAATATGCAGGCACACTAATTACCGCCTCCTTAACCTCGGTACCGAGAAAGCTTTCCGCATCCTCCTTAAGAGATTTAAGCACAAGACTTGACAGCTCTTCTGCAGAGAATTCGCGCTCTCCAAGCTTGAATTTTTTGTTTGTTCCCATGCTCCTCTTAAATACATCTGCCGACTGGTCAGGATATGTGAGCTTTCGCTCCTTTGCAGTTTTACCTACATATACCGTTCCTTCATCGTCAATGCTTATAACCGACGGTGTCAGATTCTCACCGAGTCTGTTAGGAATTATCTTAGCTTCCTCTCCTTCAAAATATGCAATTAAACTGTTGGTAGTTCCCAAATCAATTCCTACTATCATTTTTTCATAATTCCTTTTATCTTTTCTTCATACAAAACACAGTGTCCTTTTATTGAAAGAGCTTTTCTGTAATATTCCAAAGCCATATCATTCTTCTTCATAGCTTCAAATAAAAGTCCCATTTCATAATAAAGCTCATGACATTCACTGTAAAAGCAGCCAAAACACTTATAATTATGCTTTGCGGCCTCAAGATTTTGAAGTGCCTGTGAAAACTTTTTTGTTATTCTAAATACTCTTGCAATCTTTATCCTGTCTGTTATTTTATTATCAGGTCTGTTCATTTCCAAGGTTTTCTGAATACCTTCATTTATTATTCCCTTCTTATCAAGTCTTGAAAAAAAGCCTTTACAGTATTCATTTTCCACTAAATCACTATAATAGTTTTCTCTTGTTCCAAAGTCAAGAGAAATCGCCTTTAAATAATACTGTGTTGCATCATCATAAAGCCCATGTTCCTTAAGTATATCTCCCATAATCTTACATGCCTTATGATCTTTAGGATAATTACTCATAATCATTTCATAGGTTTCATGTGCAAGATTAATATAGCCCTCTTCACCGTATATTTTACAAAGCTGCCTTAATAATACCTGTTTTCTTTCCTCATCCTTAATACAATCGATATTATCCTTTACAAGCTTAATCGCATCATCAATTTCATTCATTCTCTGAAGCAATGTGGAATAATCATATATAAGGTCATAAGCCGAATCATCGTTTATTCCGAACTCTTCTATATACTGCATATATACAGCCTTTGATTCACCGAATTTATTAAGTCGCTGTAAAACCCTGGCTTTGTTAATATATAATTTTGCCTTTCTTTTCTCATCATCTTCATATTTTACAGCCATATCAAAGGCATCAAGAGCTCTTTTATACATACCTGTATACTCATACAAAAAAGCCATATCACTGTATATCGCAGGATTCTCGCCATCCATTGTCAAAGCAAATTCATAATCCTCTATTGCAGCCGAATATCTTTTCAAACGTCTTAAAACATACGCTCTTTCACAATAAAAAATCGGATTAGGATTAATCTTTGCCTGCCTGTCAAGGCACTTTAAAGCTTCCTCAAACAGTCCCTCTTTTCTGTAAATTATACCCAGTCTTCCAAATGCGGATATATGATCCGGATTGTACTCCGTAACTTTTTTCAGATAATGAATCGCCTTATTGATTCTTTTGGTTTTTTCACAGCATATTGCCAAACCGTTATATACACCGTAAAGGGTCGTCAGGTCGGATTCGCTGAGGTCCACCTCCGAAAGCACCAAAAGTATTTTATACGCTTCCTCATATTTTTCTTCCCTGATTAATATTTCCGCTTCCTTAAGCTTGATTTGATCGCTCGGAATATTAAACTGCTTGTATTTTTCTATTATTCTCCTTGCGGTATCAAACTGGTTAATAATTATAAATATATCAATTTCTAGCGAATACGGATCTGCGGCATAAGGATATATTCTTATTGCATTTTCACATGCATTAACTGCCTCTTTATAATAATTGAGTCTGAAAAAAGACTTGGACATATAATCATAAGCTATATAATTGTTTTCTCCGCGGCTGATAAGCTTCTCACAGCTTGCTATACAATCCTCATATCTCTCCGTTTCAAACATAAGCTCACATAAGGCTTCATAGGAAAGAATAATTTCTTCATGCTCCGTAGCAAGAGCAACATTAAGAAATTTTTCCGCTTTATCAAATTTCTTTGTCTTAATATAACAATCGGCTATTAAAAAATTAACATACGGAAGTCTCTTTTTCTTTTTTGCCGTCTCCTCACTTCCGTCATCCTCCAGAGATTCAATAGCTTCCTTCCAACGATAGAAACATGAAAGTGCATATCCATACTCAAGCAGACAAAGATGAGCTCTTCCCTTGACGTTATAATACTCAAAAACCTTTTCACCCGACGGTTCAAAATCCGAAAGAATATCTACGGCTTCAGCAAATTTATAGCTTTGATAATAGCTCCATGCCATTTCTATTTTCTTATCGTTATCTTCAGGGAACTCTTTCAATTCCGCTTTATATTTTTCGATAAGAGCGATATTGGCTCTTAGCATACCGGCTCTTATTGCATTGTCGTAATTATGGCTTCTCAAAAGCTCCATATATGCATCTCTGGACTTTTCAAAATCACCACAAAAATAATCCAAATCAGCATACTTCACCTTCATTACATAGCTTTCAGGTTCCAAATTGTTTGCCTTATCATAGTATTCCTTTGCAGAATCATAATCCTTTAAAATAGTTGCAATGTCACCGCATTGAACATTTATATTAAAATCATCCGGAAAATCATATGCTAAATCCTGAATTTTTTCATACAGATTCTTTATCTCTTCAGTTTCTTCCCCGGGATTTAATCTATAAAGCTTAATCCTTATTTCGGCAAGTTCTATGTAAGGGTGATATATATCACTTTCCTTTAGCTCACAAAGCTTCTCTTCGGCATCATCAAATTCACCGACTCTTATCTTTGAGTTAAGGACAAGATAATTTTTTAAAAACTCATCCACACTTTCGCTGTCAACATCATCCTCGAAAATTGAATAGTTAATATTATTAACATTTTCGGAATTATCAATTATGAAATCGATAAAATCCCTCGGATACTTCTCACACAGCTCACTCTTTCTGTCTTTAATATAAAATGTATCAATAATAAGCTTCCATATATTTTTAGGAAGCAAAAAATGATCCATCAAATAGTTAAGCAATACTTTCAATGAATCCTCTGATGTATCAAGAGAAATAAAATCATCACGGTTAAGCATTTCCTCCCAACAGTTTATATCAATTCTCTTTGAAAAATCATTATAAAGCTCATCTATATCCTTATTAAGCTTTTTCATCTCCTGATTATACAAAGATTCAGGATTGTCACCCATTTCCTCCGGTACATTTTCGATATCTCCGTCAATACTGTTTCCGAAAGAATTGTCGCTATCTGTTTTTGCAAGCTTAAGAGCCTCTTCATAGGCCTTACGAAGCTCCATAAATCCCTCGGCATCATCCTCAGGATTTACTCCGGTAAGCTTATTTCTATATGCAGTTTTTAATTCGTCCTTATCATTCGTCGGTTCTATTCCAAGAATCTTCCATATATTCATAAATATACTTCCTCCCGGACATTTCATTAAAGCAACTGTTTATAATTATAAAGGATTTTTTATAACATATTAAAAGCCCATATAAATACTAATCATAAAATTATATCCATATGGGCAAAGCCTAACCCGGTGAAAAACCAATATTATAATATTTCCTCAAGATTCCTTCTGATAGCCTTGATAAATTCTTCACTGTTTAATACCTTAACATCCGTCAGAGATGTAATAAGTGCAATGTCCTTGGTCATCTCTCCGCTTTCTATGGTTTTAATTGTAGCCTCCTCAAGCTTATCGGCAAAGCTCATAAGATCAGGTATATTATCAAGCTCTCCGCGCTTTCTTAATGCGCCTGTCCATGCATATATGGTTGCAACCGAATTGGTTGATGTCTCTTCTCCGTTAAGATGCTTATAATAGTGTCTTTGAACTGTTCCGTGAGCAGCCTCGTACTCATACTTTCCGTCCGGAGATACAAGAACGGATGTCATCATTGCAAGAGAACCGAATGCCGATGATATCATATCGCTCATTACATCACCGTCATAATTCTTACAAGCCCAGATGTATCCACCCTCCGACTTCATAACTCTTGCTACCGCATCATCTATAAGCGTATAGAAATACTCAATTCCAAGCTCATCAAATCTGGTCTTATATTCTGCGTCAAATATCTCTTGGAAAATGTCCTTAAAGGTATGGTCATACTTCTTGGATATTGTATCCTTTGTAGCAAACCAAAGTGTCTGCTTAGTATCAATAGCATAATTAAAGCAGCTTCTTGCAAAGCTCTCTATGGAATTATTGATATTATGCATACCCTGTATAATTCCCTCGCTCTTAAACTCATGGATAAGCTCTCTGGTTTCACTTCCGTCCTCTGCGGTAAATACAAGCTCTGCCTTACCTGCTCCCGGAATCTTCATCTCAGAAGCCTTATATACATCACCATAAGCATGTCTTGCAATTGTAATAGGCTTCTTCCAGTTCTTAACACAAGGCTCAATACCCTTAACTATAATCGGAGTCCTGAATACCGTACCGTCAAGAATAGCTCTTATGGTACCGTTAGGGCTCTTCCACATCTGCTTTAAATTATATTCTGTCATACGTGCGGCATTTGGAGTAATTGTTGCACATTTAACCGCAACACCGTACTTCTGTGTTGCATATGCGGAATCAAATGTAACCTTATCATCAGTTTCATTTCTATATTCAAGACCTAAGTCATAATACTCTGTCTTTAAATCTATAAACGGAAGAAGCAGCTCATCCTTAATCATCTTCCATAAAATTCTTGTCATCTCATCTCCGTCCATCTCGACAAGAGGGGTTGTCATTTTAATCTTATCCATTATACTTTCCTCCATGTAAATAAAAATCATTTCCTATTGTAGCATAATTCTTACATTTTTCAAATAATTTCTTGATAAAAGGCAAAATAAAATATATACTTATTGGCAATCGATTATAAGATTACATATATGCAATATCCATTGCGGAGGTATAATATGACATTTACATACGATGTTCAAAAAAGAAAGGCAAATCGAATAGCATACAGAATACTCGGAAGCGTATTTATGCTTATAACTGCCCTTCAGGGTATAACACTTTTTAAAGGGCTTTCCAAGCATCCTATGCTTACGATGATATTTGCGGTTATTCTGGGAGCTTACGGACTTTATCTTTTTGCTATGTCCTTCAGGCGGCAGGCATTTAACATTACCTATAAATTTTCCGAGGAGGGAATGCTTGTTATACATCACTACGGAGAAACCATGTACACCTTTGATGACATAGAATTTATAACCATGGTTATTCCCGATGACTCACTTATATACTACCTGCTTAATATAAAAGCAGGAAAGTATATCTACACCATTCCTTTCACCAACAAGAGGGAATTCTGTGAAAAGCTTTATGATTTTGTAAACGAAAGAATCAAGCATGATGAGGATTAAACATTATGATATTTGACAGTTCAATTTTTGAAATTCCGATAATAAAAAATGTAATAGTGTACGATGAAACCGATTCTACAAACAACCGCGCCAAGGAGTTCGGTAAAAACGGCTGTGTAGACGGCACGCTGATTGTGTCCGACTGCCAAACCATGGGGCGCGGACGTATAGGAAGAAGCTTTTCCTCACCTGCCGGAGAAGGCATATATATGAGTCTTTTATTAAAACCGGATATCGACGAAGGTCTTATCTCACAGGTAACCCTGCTAAGCGGACTTGCCATATCACGTGCGCTTGCAAACAATTATGATATCAAAGCCAATATCAAATGGCCAAATGACCTTATTTTAAACGGAAAGAAAATAACGGGAATCCTGACCGAAAAATGTGATGACTTCATCGTAATCGGAATCGGAATAAATGTAAATAACAAAGAATTTGATGAAGGTATCGCTGATATAGCAACTTCACTTTATCTTGAAACAGGCAGGGAATATGAGCGTGAAACACTGATTACGTATATATTAAAAGAATTTAACAGCTTATACTTCACCTTTCTGACAGAACAGAACTTAAAATCAATTATTGAAGAATATAACAGCAAGCTCATAAGCTTTAATAAGGACATATATATAATTCCGCATGAGCTTACGGACAAACTGAATAATTCATATCAAATAACAGATGCCTCCCTCCCTGTCTGTCACTGCATGGGAATCGCCCCTGACGGCTCCCTTATCTGCCGTGATTCTAAAGGAACGCTTTCTCAGCTTAATTCAGGAGAGATATCTGTTAGAAACGCATAAAACAAGGATTATTTTCATTGGATATGGCACCATCGAAAATAATCCTTGTTTTATACACGTAACAAATATTAATTAATATGCATTTACAAATCCATAACATTGTTCATCTATCAGATTGTCATTTTCATCATATAATCTGAATAATGTCCAAAAATATCCGTACTCAGGCTGCCACACTGTCCAAAATGCATTACCATCCGACACATTATATTTGCCTGTGGTATATATCCATGCCGGTTTATTTTCAGCCAAAAGTGAACAATCAAGTACAAGCATTTCATATTTATACTGTTGATTAGGATTATCATAAGACTCGAAACCTATAAGATAGCCTCCTCCCTCTCCATAATAAGGCATTTGACATATGCCTTTTATATACGAAACGGATACATTGTATGAAGCTGTTACTCTTGCGTTTTCTTCGCCTTCATATCTTGCATAAGCAACTATCATATAGTCACCTGCCTTATCAGGTGTCCAGTTTAACCATTCATTATTCTTTGTCCATGGGCTTATCTCTATCCAAATACCTTTATTTAAATCGTATGCCCGCCATCTGTATTCAACCACATATTCATCTTCTTTTTTTACAACCATTCCGATTATTATGGACGGACTTGTCTGTGTACAATATAAACCTGATGTTGTCAATGAAACATTTTCATAATTTGTTTTTGTGTCAGTAATGTAATTGTCATATGTAGAATCAGTTATATTATTATTTTCATCATATGAGTACTTTTGTTCTTCTATTTTTTCACCATTTCCATTGTATTTGGTTTGTTTAGTCATATTTCCCGATGTATCATACTCATATTCATATCTTTCGCTTATATTTCCATAAGCATCATAATAAATACGTTCCGATGGATTCCCATATAAATCAAACCCACTTGATACAATACTAAAAACAGCACTTCCGTCGCCATTATATTTGGCAACCTTTGTTTGATTAAATGCTGCATCATACTCGTATTCAAAATAACTTTCTATACTATTATCAGGATTATATTGTATTACCTTAATTATATTACCATTATCATCATATACATTTTCATAACTGCCATCTGAATATTTATATTCATCATCTTCTTCAAAGTCAGGCAAATTATCATTTAATATGTCATATTCTGTCTCATCAGACTCATTTGCATTTACATGTAAATTTGTATATCCAATTCCTGTGATAAGCAAAGTACAACATATAGCCTTTGCTATTAATTTTTTTAATTTCATAATAAACCCCTCCGTAATTTATGCTTAAAAAGTTGTTCATGCCGAAAAGCACCTTATTTTTTATATTATAGTCATTTAAATGACTATAGTCAAGCATAATCTTCTATAGTTATCTTCATAACTATAGTCAAGTTCAAAAGCAGAATTTATACTTAATCTGTAGTTGAAAACCCACGCATAAAAAATAATAAAATGTTTATTATAAATTAAAAACATTTTCTTAATGGTAATAAAAAATGATATGTTATAATCCGTTTTGGGACACATTAAAAAAATCAAACGAATCCACATATACACT
>CALGGL010000004.1 GCA_937915975.1 uncultured Lachnospiraceae bacterium
GATAATCTAAGTATTTCAAGTTTTTCCAATTGTTTTATAATATTGGCAGTATCAACGGAAAAAACAATCTCAACAAGTCCGTCCTCCTCGCCATTTCTAAGCAGATCCTTGTTAAAGCGTTCGCCCAAACATATCCCAAGCGATCCGATTATGATTGATTTACCGGCTCCGGTTTCTCCCGTAAGAATATTAAGCCCGTCCTCAAAGCCTACATCAATATCATCGATTAATGCAATATTTTTAATGTGTAAATTTAATAACATCGTTTATTTCTCCAATTACCTTTTCTGCCATATTTTTATCTCTTATGGCAAGGAACAATGTATCATCACCTGCTATGCAGCCCATGATTTCATCAATTCTAAGACTGTCTACAGAGGCTCCGACAGCCATAGCCATGCCGGCAACTGTTTTAATCACAACAATATTTTCCGAATACTCCATGGAAACAATACTGTTTTTTAATACCTGAATATATGATGCTTCATCCTTAACATCACTTTCCGAAATATTATTTAAAGCATATTTCTTGCCTCCGCCGTCATAGCTGACTTTTTTTAAATTAAGCTCTCTTATATCTCTTGATATAGTAGCCTGTGTTGTATTGAAGCCTTCCTTTATAAGAAGGTTAAGCAGCTCTTCCTGTGTTTCTACATTATGTGTAGAAATGATATTTTTTATAACTTCTTGGCGATTTCGCTTCATATAAAACTAACCTCCAATCTTATCACGCAGAACACGATAAAAATTTAAATCGTAAAGCTTAATAAGCTCTATCTCCTTTTTTGATTTTTTTACCGTAATCGTATCTCCTGCTGAAAGCTCCCTGTTATTACTGCCGTCAAAGGAAACTATTGCTTCAGTTTCCTGTGTTTTTCTCTTTTTTATTATTTCAATTTTTATAATATCCTTACTGTCAAAGACAATACTTTTTGTAGTAAGTGAATGCGGCGATATAGGTGTTACAACTATAGCCTTTGACTTCGGACTTACTATCGGTCCTCCCGCAGATAAGTTATAGCCGGTTGAACCGGTAGGTGTTGCCACTATAACTCCGTCAGCCTCATAGGTATCGAGAAGTTCATCATTTACATATATATTCAGACCGATTATACGTGAAAAACCGGCTCTGGTAATTACAACATCGTTAAGCGAGGTATAGGTTTTATTCTCGAATGTACCGTCAATCATCATACGTTTTTCGAGCATATAATCCCCTGCCAAAAGCCTGTCTAAGGCCTCATAAAGATTGGAAACCTCAACCTCGGTAAGAAAACCTATGGTACCAAGATTAATTCCAAGCAGCGGAACATCATGACTGCCTATTCCTGCCGCAGCTCTAAGCATGGTCCCGTCACCGCCTATAACTATAACCGCCTTGGCATCACTTATATATTCTTCCTTGATGTCTGTACCGTCATAATCATTTATTACATCACTTACAATACAGGCTTTTGCACCTTTTTTTTCAATGTATTCAACTGTTTTTTTACTTAGTGCCAAATCAATATCCTTATCATTATTGGCAAGAACAAGATATTTATTCATCCCGTGGCTCCTTACATTTTCACACTCATCTATCAAGAGTATCGTGTGATAATTCGACAACCTTTTCTATATCAATTGTATCGCTTTTTGAATTCTTATTCATTATTTTTTTATATGTATCAGCCGACTTTGTCAGATAAAGCAAATACTCTATATTACCCTCAGGTCCCTTAACCGGAGAAAAATCCAGCATGAGCGGTTTTAGTTCAATAGTTTTTGCATATGCAATAACCATATCTATAACCTCGGCATGAACCCTCTTATCTCTAACAACTCCTTTTTTTCCGACCTTTTCTCTTCCTGCTTCAAACTGAGGCTTAATCAGACAGACGATACATCCGTCCTCCTTTAGCAGATTTTTAACAGGAAGTAATACCTTTGTTAAAGAAATAAATGATACATCTATCGATGCAAAATCAAGAAGCTCCTCTATATCCGAGGGTTTAACATATCTTATGTTGGTCTTTTCCATACAGACAACACGAGCATCATTTCTAAGTCCCCAGTCGAGCTGCCCATGACCTACATCCACGGAATAAACCTTAACTGCGCCGTTTTGAAGCATACAGTCCGTAAACCCTCCCGTGGAAGCACCCACATCCATACATATCTTACCTGCAAGTTCAATATCAAAGCTTGTCATCGCCTTTTCAAGCTTAAGTCCCCCGCGGCTTACATACTTAAGTGTACTTCCCTTTACGACAATATCCGCATTTTCCGGAAATGTACTTCCTGCCTTATCCTCTTTTTCTCCATCTACATAAACTATACCTGACATTATTATTGCCTTTGCTTTCTCGCGTGAAGCTGCAAGACCTCTTTCGACAAGCAAAACATCAAGTCTTTCTTTCTTTATCTTTTCCTGCATTTTTATATCCCTGTTGTTATTAACATATAATAATCGGCACTGCCTGTTACGTTTTAAATATACTCATTTATAGCTTCATATATCTTATCCGCACTGATTCCAAGCATATCCCTAAGCTCGGAAATCTTTCCGTGAGATACGATATCCTGTTTTATGGAGGCATCTATATGAATTATCTTACCATCCTTATCATAACCCTTATCTAAAAGTGCCGAAGCAAGGAGCTCACCATATCCGCCCTTACTTATATTTTCCTCCATGGTAACAATTACATTATGGTTGCTGCATATACCGTCCAGCAAAGCATAGTCAATCATAGAAACAAACCTGACATTAATAAGAGTCGGATTCTTACCGCTATCCTTAAGCTTATTATAAAGCTTAAGAGCTTCCTCCATCATATTGCCACAGGCAAAGATTGCTATTTCTCTGCCCTCATATATAACCTCACTCTTACCTACCTCAATAGGAGCATTACACTCCTCAAGTCCTTTGAAAGCTGTGCCTCTTGCATATTTTATAGCAACAGGACCGTCATAGTCGTAGGCAAAATCCATCATAGACTGTAACTCGTACCTGTTTTTCGGAGCCATCAAAAGCATATTCGGCATATGTGAAAGATATGAAATATCATAAATTCCCTGATGAGTTTCTCCGTCCTGACCAACCAGCCCCGAACGGTCAACGGCAAATATAACGTGAAGCTTCTGCATACAGACATCATGTAAAATCTGATCGTATGCTCTTTGTAAAAATGATGAATAAACCGCAACAAAAGGAACAAGTCCCGCCTTTGCCATACCTGCCGCAAAGGTAACCGCATGCTGCTCCGCTATACCCACATCAAAGCATCTTTTAGGGTATTTTTCCGCAAACTTAAACACTCCCGTTCCTATAGACATAGCTGCAGTTATGGCAACCACATCCTCATGCTTGTCACCAAGCTCCACAAGCTTATGCTTAAATATATCCGTGTAAGTCTTGTTTGTTTTCTTTTCAATTAAATGACCTGTCTCCTTATCAAAGGAAGCTATACCGTGAAAATAATCCGGATGTCTTTCCGCAAATCTGTACCCCTTACCTTTCTTGGTCTTGACATGAATTATAATCGGCTTATTAAGCTTAAAGGCCTGCTTGAAAACAGAAACCATATTGTCGATATCATGTCCGTCAACAGGTCCCACATAGGTGATTCCAATCTCATCGAAAAAAGAGCCCGGAACAAAAAACTGTTTTATATTATCCTTGGAACGCTTCAAAATACGAGCCACCTTGGTACCGGTCTTTGTGGCAAGAAGACTCTGTTCAACACCTGTCTTAAATCCGTTATATGCATCCCCGAGTCTTATGCTGTTAAGATATCTGGACACTCCCCCCACGTTTTTATCTATAGACATCTCATTATCATTTAAAATAATAACACAGCCGGTTTTTATCTGTGACAGACTGTTTAAGGCTTCAAAGGCCATACCGCCGGTCATGGATCCGTCTCCTATAACGGCAGCAACCTTATAGTTTTCTTTATTTAAATCCCTTGCCACCGCATATCCCATAGCAGCAGATATACTGGTTGAGCTGTGTCCTGTATTAAACGCATCGGCATCACTTTCACATGACTTTGGAAAGCCGCTTAATCCCCCGTATTCCCTTAGATGCTCAAACTCATCCTTTCTTCCCGTAAGAAGCTTATGGGTATACGCCTGATGTCCCACATCAAAGATAAGCTTGTCCGTAGGAAAATCCATACAAAGGTGGAGTGCCATAGTAAGCTCAACAGCACCGAGATTGGAAGCCAGATGTCCTCCGTTTACGCTGACCTTATCAATAAGAAAAGCTCTTATTTCCTCCGCAAGCTCTGCGTAATCCTCTTTATTAATATTTTTAATATCGTTTGAATTATTAATACTATCTAATAGCTTCATTTATCTGTCCCTATCAATAAGTGAATTAATAAGCTCTATAAGCTCTTCCTTCACTTCCCCATTTTTTACGTCTAAGCCCATGATAATCTCATTTGCTTTATCAGACATATCCTTTACATACTGTTTTGATGCTTCTATACCATGAATGGTTGCATACGTATATTTATCATTTTTTTCATCGCTATGAACAGGCTTTCCGATTTTATCCTCTTGCCCTATGATGTCAAGAATGTCATCCTGGACCTGAAATGCCATGCCTACCGCACGGGCAGCCTCTTCAAGCTTTGCTGCCACATCATCACCCGAACCTGCAAGATAAGCTCCGATTATCATCGGACATTCAATAAGTGCTGAGGTCTTATTAAGATAAATAAATTCCAGCACATTCTCATCAAGCTCCTGTCCCGACATATAGACATCAAGAGCCTGTCCTCCGAGCATTCCGTATATACCCGCCTTTGATGCAAGCACACCAAATGCCTTTTCCACACCTATATCTCCGGGTCTCTTTGTCATAACTTCTGCCACAAGTTCGTAAGCATAATTAAGAAGCCCGTCCCCTGCCAGTATGGCAATGTCTTCACCAAACTTTACATGCACCGTCGGTTTGCCTCGTCTTAAATCATCATTATCAAGAGCCGGCAGATCATCATGTATAAGCGAATATGTATGAATCATCTCCATAGCTGCCATAAAAGGTCCTATAACCGTTTCGTCACCCTTCTTATCCCCATCGGCAAACATATCATAGCAAAGCTTCATCATCATAGGTCTGATTCGTTTTCCGCCTGCGGAAAATGCATAATTCATCGCAGTAAGAATCTCCTGCTGATATCCCTTTGCGGTAGGGATATATTTGTAAATTATCTTTTCAATATCCGATGCATTAGTTTTCATTTAGAATTTGAATCTCCTTTTCAACTCCCTCTAAGTTTTCCTTACATGCATTAACAAGCTTTACTCCCTCAGCATATAAGGAAAGAGAATCCTTAAGACTTGTATCAGGATTTTCCATCAGTTTATTTATCTCCTCAAGTCTTGCAAACGCATCTTCTATCACAAATCCATTCTCATTTTCTTTGGAAATATCGGTATCTGTTTCTTTGATTTTATCACTCATAAAGCTTATCCTCTACCTCACTTACTACCGCCTTAAGGCGTCCGTCACTTATAGTTACATTTATTTCATCATCTACCTTAATATCCTTCACGCTAAGCAAAGGCATGTCCTCTTTGTCAATATATCCAAAACCGCCTATAAGCTTGGCAGTTGGAGAAAGTCCGTTCAATCTTATACTTAAAATCTCAAATCTGTGTCGGTAATTATTATACTTATCCTGCACCGACTTTTTAAGTCTGTCATAAAGCTCAGACAGATATTGATTCTGATTTTCAAGCTTTGCCATAGGATTAAGGGAAGCCATTTTGGCATCATATTTGTCAAGAGTAAGCTTTGCCATGGAAAGCTTATTTTTTATAGAAACATCAAGCGAATTCTTATAACCTCTTACCTGATTAACCGTTGTCATTATATCCGGTATGGCAAGCTCACATGCGGCTGAAGGTGTCGGTGCTCTTAAGTCCGCTGCATAATCGGCCAGAGTTATGTCAACTTCATGCCCGGTACCCGAAATAATCGGTGTATGCGCCTCATAAACAGCCCTTACAACCTTTTCCTCGTTGAATGCCCACAAATCCTCCATAGAACCGCCGCCGCGACCGATAATAATTGTATCCATTCCCATAGCATCCAGAGTCTTTATACCCTTTACTATGGTATCCGCAGCCCCCTCTCCCTGAACCTTTGCAGGATAAAGAAAAAGCTCCACATAAGGATTTCTTCTTCTTGCTATATTTATAATATCCTGTATGGCTGCACCGGTTTTTGCCGTAACTATGCCCACCTTTTTAGGATACTTAGGTATCGGCTTTTTTAATTCAAAGTCAAATAATCCCTCTTCATTAAGTTTATTTTTAAGCTTCTCGAATTCCTCATAAAGATTACCGACACCATCAAGCTTTATCTCAGATGCATACAGCTGATATCTACCGTCTCTTTCGTAAACACCAACACTTCCCGAAACCAAAACCATCTGTCCGTCTGACAGCTTAAAATTAAGTCCCTTTGCCGCACTGCCTTTAAACATTACTGCAGGTATGGTACCCGTTTCATCCTTTAAGGAAAAATAAATGTGCCCCAGGCCATGATACTTACAATTTGAAACCTCACCTTTAATTGTCAGGCTTCTAAGTACATAATCCTGGGTTATAATATTCTTTATATAATTGTTAATCTGTCCTACACTATATATCTTCATCTTATCTAATTATTCAGCTTGGTTAACACCCCGTTGATGAAGCTTCTTGCTTCTTCGGTACAATAGGTTTTTGCAAGCTCAACGGCTTCACTTACAGCTACATTAAGAGGGATATCCTCATCAAATTTTATCTCGTAAACCGCCAGTCTTAATATAGCAAGCTCTGCCTTGCCTATACGGTTAATACTCCATCCGTCTGAAATACCACTGATAATATCATCTATATTACCGATAAGACTGATTATTTTCTCAGTCTTATCGGTAATATATGCTTTATCCTCGTCAGATAAATTCTCTATATCATCAAGGGAAAATTCAATCTGCTCTTTCATCTCGTCAACGCTGTTAAATTCCACCTTAAAAAGGATTTTGAATATATTCTCTCTAAGATTATGTCTTGACATATCAAACCTGCTTTCCCACTCTTAAACTTAGTCAAGCTTAATACCTGAAACAACAACATTAACAACTGTAACATTAAGTCCGGTCATATTTTCAATAGACTGCTTAACCTTCGCCTGAACCTCTTTTGAAACCTTGGCGATATTATTACCGTATTCAAGCTCTACCGATACATCAGCCTCAACATTTCCATCTACAATAGTAACCTCAACGCCCTTTGCAAGCTTCTTTTTTCCAAGCTTGCTGACAACCTCCTTGGATATTCCGCCTGTAAGTCTCGCAACTCCGTCTACCTCAATAGCTGCTATACCGGCTATAGATGCCACCACATCATCTGCTATATTTATCTTACCTATATTTTCTATTTTTTTCTCCTCCACAATGATTGCCTCCTATCAAAAAATATTTACCTAATTATAACCAATATTTTATGATAATGCAACAAAATCACATACAGATTTGCGAGATTACAATCAATTCGACATTGTTGTTATAACTATCTGATCCACCGTACATCCCGTCTTTCTGACAACTATATCCTCTATCTGTGCTCTTTCTATATCTGTAAGCTCTGAATTACTCACAACCACATCAACCGAACTGTCACTGATGGAAACAATGGCATTATTAAATCCCTTTGCCATAAGCATGGTTTCTGCGTCTGCTTCCTTTTCCATATCCTCGGTAAGCTTTACATAAGCTGCCGTCGCCTCCTGAACCACAGCCTCCTCCATACTGTCACCGTTTATTATTTCAAGATAATACTCTTTACTCTTGGACCTTGCCTGTTCTCTGTTAAGTTTAATATTTACAAGACTGCTTGAAACATCCGCCGAAGTAAGTATAGCCTCACCTATATCCTCTTCGTCTGAATTGAGCTCAATATTTTCTTCCTCCTCCACATCATAAAGAGTAAGCTCTCCGTTTGCAACATCCACAGTCTCATCAGGCAAATTCGTCTCGGCAAAGGCTTCCTTATCCGCTTCGTTACCTGTATCATTACTCTTCTTTCCGAGATTTATATTATTACCGGAAAAGTTTATGTAGCCTGCCACTCCGAGCAAAACTGTAAGAGCTGCTATTATAATCTGATTTTTCTTAAATGATTTTTTCATAATAATAAATCAACCTCCTGATATTAATATTTAACAACAATCCCCAAATTCAAAATAAACATTTTTATCTATTTCTTAATCAAAACCGCCACCTTATGTGCCGGCAGATTAAAAAGTGCACATACCGCAAAGGATATATTTGCTGCCTCCTCACTATTTTTTATATCCGCTACAATCAAAACTCCATCCACACAAAAATCCCCACTGTATGAATTGTCTCCATATAACGAGTTTCCGGTATTTTCTGAGTTTTTTAAAGAAATCATGACCTCCATGGAATCCTTTCCGTAGGATTTTTCAAGAATATCCTTAAGCTTATCCTCATAATAAGCCACGTAGCCCGTATATTCTTCCATCTCATCCCGGCTATATTCTTCGGAATCGTTATAGCTGTAAGCTTTTTCCGAATCATTGTTCACGGAAAAACTCTTATCCTTCTTTTCAGGCATAACAATAATAAGCAAAAGTATGCCTATTAAAATAAATGTGATGATTTTACTTGAATTACCCTTGAAATTTTTTAATAAAGAATTTAGCTCCATTATTTCACCGTCTTACTATATATATACTCTTCATATCAATTTTATAGACTTCATTAATATAATTTTTTAATACATTTTCATCAAAATCACCCTTTACATATAAGGTAACACTGATTAGATTTCCGTTTTTATCCGTTATCAGCGAGACATCAAAAACCTCATACCCTTCCTTTATACAGCTTTCCTTTAATGCCTCCCCAAGCCCCAATTCATAATATGTGCTTTGCGAATAATCGACTGTTTTTTCCGAATCAAAAAAATCATTAAAATCCAGATAACTGTCTGCCTTATTGATCAATGCATCCATATCCTTATTACTAAGCCCAAACAATAAGAAAACCGGCCTTGCCAGCATTATCACAAGAATAAGCCCCATGTAAAAGGACACATATCTTTCATAGCTTTTTCCGGGAACAAGCTTTAAAACAAGACCTGATAATAACAGATATATAACAAGCCCCTTCATCCATGAGGTAATCATAAATAACCACCACCCGTGTTTGTAGCGTATGCCATGATTGCTATGGTCAGAATAAATAAAACAGCCGAGGAAAAAAGGCAAAGAAGTAAAAGCTTAATTCCGTTTGCAAGTCCTTCAAGCCCTTCTATATACCTTTTTTCGCCCACGGGCTGAAGAATAACCAAAGTAAGCCTTATAATAAGCATTACGAACAGAGTCTTTATAACAGGTGCCATAGCTATAAGACAAATCAATATAATTCCCGCTATACCTATACTGTTTTTTACAACAATACCCGCCCCCAAAAAGGTCCCCGTCAAAACCGAAATCATACTTCCCGACGGAAGTGCCGAAACAATCCTGCCCGCAGCATTTTTGCCAATCAAATCAATATGCGGCTCAATAAGACTTTTAATTATATTAAGTCCCGCTATAAAAAAAACAACCGTCTTTAAAATCCAGTTAACAAGATTATTAATAAGCTTACACATTTTTGAAAAATAGTCTTCTTTATTAATGTTATTAACAAGAGTTACAATAACAAAAAACCTTATCATGGGAATAATAATGTTTAGAATCACTGCTTCAACAAGCCATATTCCCACCATAATTATTCCGTACATGGAAGCGGCCGATGATGTATGCCCGACAAAATTAATCGCCAAAGCATATACGGGTATAATAAGCTTTATCATAGTTATTACTGCCTTTATGGAGTCTTCAACCATTTCTGCGGTAACCATAAATGAAGTTAGCATTATTGCGGTAATTATAAGATACGTTATGTAAAAGCCGTTCTCTGCTATGAATCCGTTACCCATACTGCCGGAAAGATTAACAAAGATTGAACCAAGCAATACTATCGATATAAGCATCAGCATCAAATTCTTATTATCTTCTATCTCGCCAAGTAAAGTCTCCTTTATAATTTTTTCGAACCTGACTTTAATACCTTTGGTATCGTCCTTGGTTATATCCTTTATCATATCCTTAACACTTACATTTAACCTTATTCCGCTGTTTTTCAATCCCCGATCCAAACTGTCAAGCTCCAATTCATCATATATACTGTTATATGTATCATCCTGTGTCCGGTCATCCTCATCTGTCGAATCATTGTCATTTATTGTTATCATTTCAAAATCACATCGAAATAATGTCTCTTTTTTCAATTGCATACTCATAATATCAGGACAAAATACAAGAATAAAAATGATATTGTATCCTATAGTTCCAAGCTTCACACAATCACCTCATTAAATCGATAATGATATCAATAACCTGTCCGAGAACAGGAAGTGAAACCATAAGCATGGTCAGCTTTCCCAGAAGCTCAATCTGTGAAGCTACCGAACCATATCCGGCATCCTTACTGATACCGGCCGCAAATTCACATATATATGCTATACCGATAAGCTTAAGCAGAATAACTATATATGTCTTGTCCATATTGACATTAAGTGATATGGTTCTGATTCTTGTTATGATAAGCTTCATTCTTTCCACACATATGGCTATAATTGTAAGACCGAGACCCAGACTTATAATACTGCTTATCTCAGGATTTCGTCCCTTTAAACTAAGTGCAAGTATAACGGCAATTATAATTAATGCCATCAAAACACCGATATTCAAAAAACCACCCCTGATCAGATATTATTTTCAAAAATTAAACAGACTGTTGATATCCCTAAAGAGCTGATATATGTAAGGAACCACCCATGACAGTACAATAATAAGCCCGGTCAGACTTACAAGATATGCCTGATCGTCTCTTCCGGAATGCTTAAGAACCTGATTAAGCAGTGCAACAACTATACCTACTGCCGCAATCTTGAAAATAAGTGAAACAGTCATAATAAATCCCCTTAAGTCAAAAAAAATTATACAAGCACCATTACAACAAGAATCCCAAATACAGCTCCGGCTACCACCGAAATTCTTATCCTGTCTTTAAGACCGCAATTTATGTCATTAATCCGGTTATGAATATTTAAAAGAAAAAGCTCAATACCCGCCCTATGTGCCTCAATATCCATATATCCGAGTGTTTGTCCAAGTGATTTAAGTTCTTCCATATCGCTGTCATTAAGAAAAGTATCATCTTGAAGTCTGACAAGCGATTCACACCATATCCTATAAAAATCACAACTCTTATAATCCGTATCACAGCTAAAATTCATCTCATCATATGCTTCATCTTCATAATAAGGATAAGCATCGGAATTATTAATATTATCCTTAAGCATAATTTCAAGCTCCAGAAGCCAGTCAGAAAAAGGCTTATCCGTTTTTTGGGCTGCACTTCCGAAAGCTTCGGACATAACGGAATGTCTGTACCTTATCTCACTTTCAAGATACATCACAATCCTTTCCAAAGTTCTCAGGTCATCCCTTCTTTTTCGGATTTTTACGGCATTATTTATTCCAAATAACAGAGAGCCTCCCATAACCAGACATACACCGGCTAATTTGCACACAAATACGATTGAAGTAATAATTCATTACCCCTTTCATCAAATATGTTTTTAATCTTACCGATACTGTCTTTTCCACCAAGCACTATATACCTTTCAAATGCCTTTTCATCCACGAGCTTTCTCAAAACAGGCTTGGTCCTTACATCATCTATTGAGTATCCGTGCACTGTGGCAAGTATACTGCACCCGCAATTAATTACATACGATATAACATCTATATCTTCTCTGCTTCCTATCTCATCAACCGCCATAACCTTTGGATTCATGGATCTTAACATCATAAGCATCCCCTCTGCCTTTGGGCAGCAGTCAAGTACATCAGTTCTCATTCCAAGATCATTTTGAGGAATACCCAGATAAGAAGCCCCTATCTCGGAACGTTCATCCACTACCCCCACATTGAAACCTTTGTGCTTGGTATCCCCATCTGATATTAGTCTTACTATATCTCTTAAAAGGGTTGTCTTCCCTCCCCCCGGGGGAGAAATGATCAGTGTATGACATATATTTCTTCCCTCATATATGTAGGGAAGAACCTTAACCCCACAGCCCTTTTTCTCATGGGACATACGAATATTAATAAAGGATATGTTTTTAACACTTCTTATCCCGCCATGGTCTAATATTACCCTGCCTGCAATTCCAATCCTATGCCCTCCCTGGACTGTTATGAAGCCCTGTCTTATCTCATCCTCATAGGCATACAGAGAGTAATTGCTAATATATTCAAGCGTCTCCTTAATATCTCTCTGTTTCACAATATATCCATCCTCAGCATGTCCTACTGCAGGTCATTAAAATCTATCTGCATCCTTGTAACAATCTCTCTAAGCCTTGCAGACAATATCTTCACAAGTTCATTCCTTCTGCTCATATAACCTCCTCCTATCAATGTCCACTCTTCTCATAGTCCTAATATATGTTGTCACCCCACCAAATATTACTTGAGTAAATTAGAAAACCACAGGAGAATGTTCTCCTGTGGTTCCAATTACAATATGAAATTCAGTATTCAATCAATCTTTATGCTCTTGAAAGATATTCTCCTGTTCGTGTATCAATGGAAATCTTGTCTCCCTGATTAACAAATAAAGGAACATTAAGTGTAGCTCCTGTCTCAACAGTACATGGCTTTGTGGCACCTGTAGCTGTGTTACCCTTAACACCCGGCTCACACTCTGTAACCTCTAACACAACCGTAATCTCCGGCTCAATTGCGAATACATTACCTGAATGGGAAACAACCTTAACATTCTCATTCTCTCTAACAAACTTAAGAGAATCACCAACTACATCTGCACCCAAAGCGATCTGAT
>CALGGL010000005.1 GCA_937915975.1 uncultured Lachnospiraceae bacterium
TACGTCAGCCATATCGTACATGCCGCTTGGCTTTCCGGCAAGAAATTTTGCGGCCTCAACAGCACCCTTTGCAAATACTGATTTGGAAAAAGCAGTATGCTTGATTTCTATAACCTCATCAACTCCTGCAAATATAACCTCATGCTCACCTACTATGGTTCCGCCTCTTACCGCTGAAATTCCGAGTTCCTTCTTATCTCTCTTCTTCCTAACCTGAGAACGGTCATATACATATTCGTATTCATTATTTCTTGCTTCGTTTATGGAATCAGCAAGTGCAAGAGCTGTACCCGAAGGTGCATCCACCTTTTGGTTATGATGCTTTTCAACTATCTCGATATCAAAGCCTGCCGGTGCAAATACATTTGCAGCCTCCTTAAGAAGCTTCATAATTGTATTTATACCAAGGCTCATGTTAGCAGATTTAAGAATTGCCACATCCTTGGATGTTTCGGCAACCTTATTTATCTGATTAGGACTAAGACCTGTCGTACAAAGTACAACCGGTATCTTCTTTGCTTTAGCATAATCAAGCAGCTTATCAATTGCTGCTGCTGCCGCAAAATCAATTATTACATCCGCCTCTACATCACATGCTTCAATATCCGTAAATACAGGATAACCGTTATCTCTGTTATCAACCACATCGATTCCTGCTACTATACAGACATTTTCATCTTCCTTACAAATTCCGGTTATAACCTGACCCATCTTACCATTGCAACCATGCATGATTATCCTTGTCATAGTATACCTCCCATAAATCTATGTTATATCTTACAGTAAAAATCTCATTTCCAATTATCATTTAGTTTAACTAAAATACTTATAATCTTATATCCGAAATTAAAATTCAATTCCAAAATCCTTCATAGCCTTTTTAAGTCTTTCGACATTCTGTGGCTCCATCTCGGTAAGAGGCATTCTTAAATATCCGTCACAGAAGCCCATAAGCTCAACTGCCTTCTTAACAGGTATAGGATTAACCTCACAGAAAAGTGCATTGCAAAGCTCAATTGACTTAAGCTGCATATCACATGCCTTCTTTACATCTCCGTCAAGATATGCTCTGGTCATATCATGCATAAACTGTGGTGCAATATTTGATACAACAGAGATTACACCCTTACCGCCAAGAGACATAATAGGCACAACCTGATCATCATTTCCCGAATAAAGATCTATGCATCCGTCAGCAAGACTCATAAGCTTTGCTACCTGTGATATATTGCCCGATGCTTCCTTGATTGCAACTATGTTTTCTACATTCTTTGCAAGGTATACTGCAGTCTCAGGATTGATGTTACAGCCTGTTCTGCTCTGAACATTATACAAAATAATAGGAAGCTTAACACTGTTTGCGATATCTGTATAATGTTTGATAAGACCGTTTTGAGTTGCCTTATTGTAATAAGGTGTTACAAGAAGAAGTCCGTCAACACCATACTTCTCTGCTTCCTGTGAAAGATAAATAGCTGTATCGGTTGCATTTGAACCTGTTCCTGCAACAACAGGTATTCTGTGATTAACAACCTCAGTACAGAACTTGATACAATCAAGATGCTCCTCATGTGTAAGTGTTGAAGATTCACCTGTAGTACCACATACTATAATACAATCCGTACCATTGGCAATCTGGTACTCGATAATCTCTCTGAATCTGTCATAGTCCACACTAAAATCACTCTTAAACGGTGTTACTATTGCGACACCTGCGCCTTCAAAAATTGCCATAATTTTTTCCTCCTAAGATTATTATATGTTACTGTTTCCGCGGTGCCACATTCGCATTCCGCTTCGCTTGTAGAACGCACAAACAGGTTGGCACAGATAAAGTGCCAACCTGAAATAAATCGAAATAAATTCCCTTTTTATCTCTAAGTAGCGCTCCATCTTACGATGACAGTCACATAGCTCTTAACTATGCAACCAGGAAAGCCATAGCTTAGACCAAAGCCCCCTTCGGCGGTCTTCCCTTTCAACCATCATCAACTGCTCTAAGACATCCGATGGACTACTCTTAAACACCGCACCTCTACCATTAATTCGAGAGTTATTATAGCATTACAATATATAGATGTCAACTACTATTCGAGGCACTCCATCTTGCTTACGGAAACCTCGTATGCCACCTTATTTACTATTTCATCATTTCCAACCTTTTTTTGATATTCTCTGCTCTGTATTCTGCCCCAGACAGCCACGTGCTCACCAACAGTCAGCTTTCCGGCAAACCTCGCATTTCTTCCCCAGCAGATGCATGGTATATAGTCGGACTTACCATAGGCTCTGTTCACTGCAAGAAGAATATCTGCGATTTCTCTTCCCAAAGGAGTCATTCTGTATATAGGCTCCTTACATATGTATCCGTCAAGATATATCTGATTAGGTTTATTTTCCCTGTCATCCTCCTCATTTATTACCTCTATCTCTCTGACAAATACCGAGAGAATTAATCTGTTTTTGTTCTCCTCGTGTTTATTGTAAGAACGAAATTGTCCCTTAGCCAGTATCTTTTCTCCGATATGTGAATTTTCAACATCGAACAGTCTGTCAGACACCATAAGAGGTATAACATCATGAGCATCACTTAATCTGCTCACAATAAGGTCAACCATGTAAAATCCCTCTCCGAATATCTCGTGACTGAACTTAAAGTCCGATACGATTTCTCCAGCTACTACGACTTGATTGTTGTTTAAGATTTTCTCTGTCATTACTTAATTTCCTCCCTTATATATCTCAAATCATGTGTACATAAGATATATATGTTTGGAAATTCTTTTTTATGATATTTTATCAAAAAAATAAAAGGCTATAATTTTGCAAATTATAACCTTTTTCGACCTTATGATTTACAATCTCTGCCTCAGCACCTCATAAGCAATAACCGCAGTTGAGGTTGCAGCATTAAGAGACTCAACCTTTCCCTTCATAGGAATTTTAATTAATTCATCTGCTGTAGCACTTACTTCGTCTGACAAACCGTTTCCTTCATTTCCAATAAGAAATGAACAGGCACGATTAAAATCCTTTTCGTATATATTCTCGCCCTTTAAATGAGCACCGTATACCGTTACATTCTTTTTCTTTAAATACTCTATATCTCTTATTAAATCATCTGATACATATATAGGTACACGGAAAATCGAGCCCATCGTGGAACGAACAACCTTCGGATTATATATATCTACAGAATCACTGCTTATGATAATTCCGGTTACTCCCGCACCCTCGGCAGTTCTGATTATCGTACCGAGATTGCCCGGGTCCTGAAGCTTTTCGATTATAAGTATGAATGCATTATCCTCTTCAATTTTTTCACTTAATACGTTAGATAAATCATTTACCTTCTGCCTTATCAATGCAAGTATCCCCTGAGGTGTGCCTGTATCGGATATGCTATCAAACACCTTATCCGATACAACATAATAATCATCCCTGCTTTGATAGTCCTCTCCAAGCATATCCATAAGCTCATCAGCAAACTTTTCTGCCCCTGTTTCAGACACATATACCGAAGCTATATCCGCAGGTGGTATCTCACGAAACATCCTTATGCCCTCAACTATATACAGCGACTTCTCATTTCTTTCCTTTGAGGATTTGGAAAGCTTCTTTATATTCTTCAATTTTTCATTTGAAGCTGACGTGATTATCATTTTTTCTCCTAAATTATAATAGCATCACTCTAATAGAAAACAAGTAATGGTTTTAGATTATTATTTTACTAAAATTATAGTATTATTATATATTCTGATTAATTCTTTAGAATTATTATTATAAACTTTTTTTATTATTAATCAATTATTTAATATATTTTGTCATAAATAAACAAAGAAGTTCACATTTTGCTTGACAACAATATATAATTATGATAACTTCTTATAAAAGAGAAGCGGTTTTTTACCGTACAGTCTTCGGACTAAAGCGGCGTACTCGCTTCTTTTTTTATATTTACAATATCATACAAATATAGTTTTTTCCCTTTAATCCTTACAATTGCTGTAGCGATATAGTTATTTCTTCTTTTTTCTCCGTTACATTCAACAGGTACGGTAAAACCAACATCATATCTATACCAACCTCCGCTTGCATCTTTTTTGTGTTTTAAATCCTTATTTTCTATCCAGCGTCTATTTTCAGCATTTTCTATCATTTCTTTTATAATCTGGCCAGCATTTGCTTTTGCCTTAGCTAATGCGCCTCTAAGACTTTTTGTATAATTTGATTCAGTATATTCATTCGGAAAATCTCCTGCTATATGTATTATATCTCCATATCCTTTTACAACAAAATCATTACCTATATATTTTTTCATATACTCTTGGTACCGCGCAAAAATAAGTAGGCTTCAATGCTTGAAGATCTTCCATTAATCTACTAGTATTTCCACTTGAATATCCAGTTCTACTACCATATACCAAGCTTATTGTGAAAAGCATTTGCTCCATAATATGCGCCAAAGGTAAAAAAGATAGCATTTTATCTTCTGTTGTAAAATGAAATCCTATTGTATATACAACATTTGTTGCTAAAGTCGCTGATCTTGCTGTTATCATTGCTCCTTTTGGATTGTCCATTGTACCACTTGTATAACATATTAAAAAAATATCATCGGGTAACACTCTTTTATATTTTTTATTTAATATTTCTTCGTCTTTTTCTTCTAAGCATTTTTTCCCTGTGGAAATTATAGTTTCGAAGTTTATTACATTTAAATCTAATTTAATTAATTTCTCTTTTATTTTTTCTATAATTTCTTCTTTATCTTCGTTACATTTAAGATAAATTACATTTTTTACTTTTCCTAATATATTCTGCTCCTTCATCTTTAATAACAAATTCAAATTTTTTGTTTCAGCCACAATTGTTGTTAACTCGGTTTGATTTAAAATGAATTCAATGGAATTTATTCCTAAAGTATCATACAAAGGGACAATAATAACAGAATCCATTTGACATCCTAAACTAGTAACAATCCATTCTTCTCTGTTTTTCGAAAGAACTCCCATAAATCTCATATTTTTTTCTCCTCCTATTGATTCATCCTTAACTAAAATTTCAGGACATAATTTCATTTTTGTTATACCATATAAAAACAAGGTGGATAAATCATATATTTGAGTATATGATTTCCATTTATATTTCCCATATTTATTTTCTTTTGGGAAATATTCTCTTGTTCCTAAAAAGTTTGAATTTGGTCTGAGATTTTTGTAATATTCTAAACAGTCTAATTGAGTATATCTATCAATGTAATTCTTTTTGACTAAGGCCTTTGTAGAAAATGGACGACGGAGGATACCGGTTTCTCCTGGCTTTGGCTCTGATACAAAAACATTGTATTGATATGGATGATAGTCATTGAAAACTTCATTTCCCATTTTAATGAATTAAATTTATTTAATAAAAGAACAATTATTAATATATTTAAATGATGTGGGTTTAAAAAAACCAATTATTATTGGGGATTGGGGATTGGGGATTGGGGATTGGGGATTGGGGATTGG
>CALGGL010000006.1 GCA_937915975.1 uncultured Lachnospiraceae bacterium
AATCACCATCAGTTTTCGCCATTCCGATTTTTATATCATTTATAATATCAAGAGGCTCTTCATTTCTCGGATTATCACTTGTGATAATTGTAAAATCAGATATGTTTCCGGAAACCTCACCCATCTCATATCTTCTGTCCTTTGAGCGGTTTCCTCCGCATCCGAAAAGGGTAACAAGTCTTTTGGGATTATATGCCTTAAGTGCCGTAAGCAAGCTTTCAAGCGCCATTGCATTATGGGCATAATCTATCATAATTGTAAACTCGTCGGATATAGGTATCATTTCAACTCTTCCGCGAACCTTTATGCCCTTAAGAATAGCTTTTATATCCTCCATAGGAACGCCCATCAAATCAGCAACCGCTATTGCGGCAAGTGAATTGTGTACGGAAAATTCTCCCGGAAGATCAACTATGATATCAGCGTTTTTTCTTCCTTTAAGGTCATATTCTATTCCCAAAACTCCGTCCTTATTATACAGTTTATATGAATCTGCAACATAATCGGCATCAGGCTTCATTCCGTAAGTAACCTTTTCACAGGTTGCATCTTTTAACATCTCATCCGTATATGCATCATCCGAATTAAAAATACCAACCTTACAAAGTGTAAAAAGCTTAGCTTTCCACATCATATATTCTTCAAAGGTTTTATGCTCATTAGGACCTATATGATCCTTTGATAGATTTGTAAATATTCCGTAATCAAAATCAACTCCGGAAACCCTGTCAAGCATAAGCCCCTGAGATGATACCTCCATTACAACCGCATCGAGTCCGTTGTCCACCATATCCTTAAGCGTTTTATGAAGAACAATAGACTCGGGAGTAGTATTTTGAGCATGTATCCTGTTTACTCCGTCAATTATTTCTATAGTTCCTATAAGACCGGTTTTCTTTCCGGCTGCTTCAAGCATTTCCCGTATCATATAAGTGGTTGTGGTCTTTCCTTTCGTTCCGGTAATGCCTATTACAGTAAGCTTTTTTGACGGATCACCGTAGAACCGCGAGCTTATATAGCCCATGGCAAATCTTGAATTATCAACCTTAATAACGGTAACGTTATCAGGAACCTTTATATCCGGAGTTTTTTCCACAACAAGAACCGATGCACCCTTATTTATAACATCCTCTGCATACTTATGACCATCGGATACCGCACCTGATATACAAAAAAACAAATCTCCGTCATTTACCTTTCGTGAGTCGTTTTTTATATCCTTAACCTCTGTATTTTCACTGCCGCTTAAAAGCTCATATGTAAGACCTTTAATTAATTCAAAAAGCTTCATCAAAACCCTCCAAAAAAGTAATTAAGGGCTGCTGCATTCACGCGACAGCCCTGTAATTATTATTCATCATCTCCGACAATCTTAACCTTACCGTTATAAAGCTCTTCAACAGCTATTGATAAAGGCTTCTTATCGGCAGCCTCTACAAGAGGTTCATCTCCTGCAATAATCTGTCTTGCCCTTTTTGATGTAGCCATAACAATCGAATAACGACTCTGAACTACCGGGTGCTCTCCTTCCTCAACATCGCTGTTAACTACTGCCATTAAATCTGTGTATGATGGATGTAACATATCTTTCTCCTTCCTATAGAGCCTTAAGCTCTCCCTTTATTGTATCTATGAATTCTAAATTGTTACCACGCAGACATTTGTTGCTTACGATGATGGAATGAATTGTTTTAACACACTCTTCCACATCATCGTTTATTACAATATAATCATAGGCGTCAATATCCTCTGATTCCTGTGCGGCACGCTTCATACGCTTATTAATTATTTCCTCGCTTTCGGTACCTCTTCCCGCAAGTCTTTCCTTTAAGCTGTTGGCATCAGGCGCTGTTACAAAGATAAGCAAAGCATTCGGATATTGCTTCTTAACATTCATAGCACCCTGAACCTCTATCTCAAGTATAACATCTCTGCCTTCCTTCATCTCCTGCTCAACGAATTTTCTCGGAGTACCGTAGTAATTGTCAACATACTGAGCCCATTCGATAAATCCGTTATAATCAATAAGATTCTGGAATTCCGCCACAGTTTTAAAATAATATTCTCTTCCGTTTTCTTCTCCCTCTCTCGGAGCTCTTGTGGTAGCCGATATCGAAAGACTGTATCCGTATTCTTCAACCAGCTTTTTTACCACCGTGCCTTTGCCCGCTCCCGAAAAACCGGAGATAACTATCAAAAAGCCATCCTTATTCATATTATCACCTGCTTCTCATTATTCTATATTCTGTATCTGTTCTCTTACTTTCTCTATCTCAGTCTTAAGCTCTATTCCCTTATTTGAAATAAGCAAAGAGTTTGATTTGCTTAAGGTTGTATTAGCCTCTCTGTTCATTTCCTGTGCTATGAAGTCAAGCTTCCTTCCGACTGCGCCGCCTTCCGTAAGAATACTTTTTGCGCTCTCTATATGACTCTTAAGTCTGACGATTTCCTCATCAACACATATCTTATCCGCATAAAGAGTAACCTCAAGTGCAATTCTTTGATCGTCTATCTGTGTGTTCGCATTAAGCTCATCTATCTTTTCGAGAAGACGTTTCTTGTAATCAGCTATGATTTCAGGAGATTTTTCTTCGATAAACGCCACTATTTCAAGCATATTATCAAGCTTGGATATCAAATCCTTCTTCAGATTCTCACCCTCATTAATTCTTGCTTCAATAAACTTATCACAAGCCTCATCAATCGACGCCTTTAAGTATTCCCATAGCTTTTCATCGTCCGAGGACTGTTCCTCCAAGGTGAAAATTTCAGGAAAACGCCCGATATTGGAGGTCTTTATATCAGCGGTTATATCAAAATCCTCTGCCATCTGCTTCAGATAATCGATATATTCTCCCGCTATTTCCTTATTGTATTTTACACAGACATTGGACTTCGTATAATCCTCATAGGTTATAAACACATCAACCTTACCGCGTTGTATTCTTTCCTTAAGGAGATTTCTGATATCTGCTTCAAAATGATTGAACCTTTTGGGAAGCTTAATATTCATATCACAATATCTGTGATTTACAGCTTTTATCTCAACAACAATTTTTCTGTCTTCATTAATAATCTCGCTTCTTCCGAAGCCTGTCATACTGCTAATCAACTTATTTTACCTTTCCTATGTAAAAAATAATGTCCTTTAAACCCAATATATTATAGTACATTAAGCAGGAAAATGCAATATAAATCACTCCAATAGTATTAAGTCCGATGTAAAAGTCATCCTAATCGGTAACCTCTTTTATCCCATGTATATCAGCCTCGGCTACCATTGAAAAATTGGTATGGTATATCACATATCCCGGATTTGCCTTTGGCGGCTTTTTCAGGTTTTTCCTTTCGGTATAATCCACCTCGACTTTAACATTTTCTCTTCCCGAGGAATAATATGCCGCAAGTCTCGCCGCCTCCTCATAGGTCGAGTCCGGAATTTCCTTTTCGCCGTTTGTTTTAACTATAACATGTGAACCCGATATCTGCTTGGCGTGAAACCACAAATCCTCTGCCACAGCAAGCTTAAACGACAGCTCATCATTTTGATAATTATTTTTTCCAACATATATATCAAAGCCATCCGATGATACAAAATGAAGAGGCTTGGCCTTTGACATATTTTTTTCACCTTTTTTATTTGCCCTTCCCTTAACATATCCGCTTTCAATAAGTTCCTGCTTTATCTGTCTTAAATCATCCTCAGAGGTTGCGATTTCCAGTGAATTTCTGACGGAAAGCAGATAATCAAGCTCATTTTTTGTTTCTCCCGTAAGTACGGAAAGCGCCTCATAGGTTCTCTTTAATTTGTTATATCTCTCAAAATAATCCTTTGCATTCTCCATAGCCGTTTTATCCGGCTTAAGAGGAATGGTTATCTTCTCACCTGTATAGTAATTATCACAGGTTATCTCACTGTCTCCCTGATTCGCATTATATCCGTAGGTAGTAAGAAGCTCACCGTATATTTTATACTTATCTCTCTTTTCCGTATCCTTTAGCTGTGAAATCTGTAAATCATACTTTTTTGATGTTCTTTCGACTGCATTTGCAACTATTTTCCTAAGATCCGTAGAATGCTGTCTGATTCGTGAAGATATACTCTTCTTACTGTAATAATCACAAATAAGCTCGGAAACGCTCTTATATATCATTATCCCCGACGAATTTTTATCAGGTATAACGCCCTCTTCAAAAGCTTCCTTGTACATAGTAAGCCTTACGGAAGAAAACTCCTTGGGTTCATATCCCTCATATGCTATACACGGGCAAAAAATACCCTTTTTTATATCATCTGTCAATCCCTTAAACGAAGCATATATTTTTTCCTTATCCGAAAGACTTAAGGCATCTGTGTTTTCCTTATCAACACCTGAACGGTATATAATCTCATTTGCGGTAACAGGTGATATACCATTATAGGACATATATATTGCTTTGGCAATACTTCCCGGTATTTCCAGTACGTGATTAATAAAATAATTCACCTCTAAATCAATAGGATTAAGTTTTCCCTTGGAAGGCGGATATTCATAGTTTCTTCCCGGAAGCACCTCTCTTACAGAGCTTACTGCATGTGATATATGCTTTATACTGTCAATTATTATACCGTCACTGTCAGTAAATATAATATTGCTGTGTTTTCCCATAATTTCCACAACAAGCTTTTTGATACAAATATCTCCCATTTCATCCAAATGCTCGATTTCAAATACGATTATTCTCTCGAAGTCCGGCTGTTTAATATCTGTTATCCTGCCATTACCGATATGCTTTCTCAAGAGCATGCAAAAATTAGGAGCCTCCTTCGGATTCTCCTTGGCGGTTTTTGAAAGATACAGCATTGGAAGCCCTGCATCAGCCGATATAATAAGTCTTTCGGTAGTATTTCCTTCTTCGGTTTTATTTTTAATAACAAGGCACAGCTCGTCATTTTCAGGTTGATATATCTTATAAATCCTTCCACCGAGCAGTCTGTCCTTTAATTCGTTCAACAGTCCTGCCAGCAGAACACCGTCCATTGCCATGGCTTTAGTCTCCTTACATAAACATACAGCCACATATATCCGATATATGTGGCTGTATAACAATCGTTATATCACATAAAACTATATCTGCTCATAAAGTCTTTGATAAATCTCAGCCGAATTTGTCCAGCTGTAGTTTTGCTGCATTGCTCTTTCCTGCATATTAGCCCATGCTTCCTTATCATCAAAGAATACTTTCTTTGAATAATTGATTGTATTAAGAAGCTCAAAGGCATCATAATTGGCGAATGAAAAACCTGTTCCGGTTCCCTCATACTCATTGTAAGGCTCAACAGTATCCTTAAGTCCTCCTGTTTCTCTTACAATCGGAAGTGTTCCGTATCTTAATGCCATAAGCTGTGTCAAGCCGCACGGCTCAAATCTTGACGGAACAAGCATAGCATCACAGGCAGCATATATCTCGTGCGATAAATCCTCGGAATAATAAATATTTGCCGATACCTTTGAAGGATGGAAGCTTTGATAATATTTAAACATATCCTCATATCTTCTGTCACCGGTTCCCAAAACAACAAACTGTGTACCGTCGGTACATATATCGTTCATGGCTCTGTCAACCAAATCAAGACCCTTTTGATCTGTAAGTCTTGATATGATACCAATCATATATGCTCCTTCATCCACAGGAAGACCAAGTTTTTTCTGAAGCTCCCTCTTATTTACAACCTTATTCTTTCTGAAATTCTTAACCGTATAGTTTTTGAAAATCTTTTTGTCTGTTGCAGGATTATAATCATCATAATCTATTCCGTTTACAATTCCCCAAAGAGATTCTCTTCTTGCTGATAAAAGTCCGTCAAGACCTTCACCGTACTGCGGTGTCTGTATCTCCTGTGCATATGTATTGGATACGGTTGTAATCTTATCCGCATATACAAGACCGCCCTTAAGCATACTTGCATCCTTGTTAAGCTCAAGCTTATCAGGAGTAAACACATATCCCGGAAGTCCCGAATACTCCTGAATTGTCTTAATATCCCACTTACCCTGAAACTGCAGGTTATGTATAGTCATAATTGACTTGATACCCGAATAAAACGGATTGCCTGAAAATAATGTCTTAAGATAAACAGGTACAAGTCCTGCCTGCCAGTCATGGCAGTGAACTATATCCGGCTGGAAGCCTATACTCGGAAGTATTGCAAGCGCAGCCTTACTGAAATAACAGAACTTCTCTATATCCCACTTGACATCTCCGTAAATATTAAATCCGTTAAAATAATACTCATTATCTATAAAATATACAGGAACACCTTCATATTCAAGATACATTACTCCCACATACTGCTGTTTCCAGCCTATGTCCATATGAAAATGAGTGATATATCTCATTTTACTTTTGTATTTTGCCGGAAGGCACATATAATTAGGCATTATGACACGAACATCATATTCCTTTTTATCAAATATTCTCGGTAAAGTTCCGACTACGTCCGCCAAGCCTCCGGTCTTGACAAAAGGAACACACTCCGATGCAATGTAAGCTACTTTTTTCATGTATTATTCCTCCTATATTTTATAAACAAATTATAACATATTCTTTCTGAAAATATAATCCATCATTTTATCCGGTTTTATGTGTCTTAAGGTGCTTCGGTCGGTGCTTCCGTAGGTGCCTCCGTAGGCGCCTCGGTAGGCGCTTCCGTAGGCGCTTCCGTAGGCTCAGGTTGAGGATTTGTTCCTCCGTCACCTATAAACGAAACGCTGATATTGGCATTTTCCTGAATATCGTTAAATGTGTAGCTTGTTACCGCTCCCACACTTTGTCCGTTTACAACAACATCCAAAATTGTAAAGCCTTCGTCCGGCGTAATATAGAATGTAACAGTCGAGCCCCTTGCACAATTTACGGAAGGAGAAATTGTTCCTCCCGAGCCGGCAGCCGATGTTATGGACACCTCATCTGGAAGCTCCGGATGCAAAGGACAGATTTCTTCAGTGAAATCATAACCCTCTGTACTCTCCCCACCTGATGTGCTTACGAGTTTTTTATTACCTGTCGTTTCATCTATATCAACCGTAAATGTAACAGTATCAGGGCACTGTGATGTAGCTATGCACTTAGACTCCCGGCAGAAAGTATAGGTAGCATGTCCCGGACATCTCTGATCCGGTACATCTGCAGCCGCATAATAATCCGTAAATGTCGGGCAGCCCTCTCCCGGAAGCTTACCGGTAAGCTGACACAGAGAAACAGTGGTAATTCCATCAGGTCTCTCAAAATCAACCGATGGATCCTGACCCTCCATAACGGCTATCTGATCCATAATATCTCTCCACATTCTGCAGTGAAGACTCTGATTATATCCACCCATATTAATATTGGAATCAAAGCCCATCCATATGGATGCCGTATAGTATGGTGTCATACCGCAGAACCATAAATCATATGTGTTCGAAGTAGTACCTGTTTTTCCTGCACATTTTATACCTGTGGTCATTCTTGCCGAACCACCGGTACCTCCGTTTAAAACTGACTTCATGGCTTCTATGAGCTGCCATGATGTGGTTTCCTTCATTACTCTTCTTGTTGTAGGAGTAGTATTGTCAATTACTATGTTTCCCTCATGATCAACAACCTTTGAATATACAACCGGCTTAACATATACACCGTTATTTGCTATAGCACCGTATGCTGCGGTCATTTCATAAGTAGTTACACCATTTGTAAGTCCTCCGAGTGCTGTTGCCTGATTTATATCCGAGATAATATTACCGTCAGAATCAACATCATAATCAACAATTGTCGTTAAACCAACATCAACGAGATATTGATATGCAAGCTCAGGTGTGGCAACGGTTATCGCCTTAACGGCTATAACATTCATCGAATCCTGAATAGCTTTTCTTACAGTAACAGGACCTCTGTAGGAATTACCCCACCAGTTATGAACCATAACACCGTTGGCGTATTTTAAAGGTTCATCTGTAAACGGCATGGCGAGACCGCCTCCGCACGCATCTATAAGCGGCAGATACGCAGCCAGTATCTTAAATGTAGAACCCGGCTGTCTCGGTGAATCTGTTGCCCTGTCAAGACTTCGGTTGGTGGTTTTGTCTCCTCGTCCTCCGACTATCGCCTTAACATAACCCGTGTGCTGATCGTAAATCGTAAATGAGAACTGAGGCTGTGGAGAAGTTACAAATCTCTCTCCGCTGAATGTTCCTCCGGTCCTTATCAGCATAGCTTCCTTAAACTCGTCGGCAGCCGCTCGTGCGGCATCTTCGTTTTGATATATGTTATTGTACTTTGAATCTCCTGTCTTATCCCTATAATACTTCAAAAGATGTCCTATAGAGTAATTGTGTACCGTTTCTCCGTCGGCATCAAGAATTGTCAGGTCATAATCAAGACCTACTCTTGTTCCGTCTCCGTAATAGCTTGTATCATTTATTACATTATCGCATATTTCCTGTATAGCCTTATCCTGTACGGAATAAACGGAATAACCTCCGGTAAAAATAAGCTGTGATGCTTCCTGCTTTGTACAGCCGTAAAGCTCCATAAAATCATTCTCAAGGTCTACGAGAATCTTATCAGTGTAATATGAATAAACATCTCCCTCTGCTTCCTTAATTTCCTGAACCTGCGCTATTCTACCGAATACATCGTCAGCCATAGCCTCATCAAACTGAGCCTGAGTTATATAATCAAGCTCAAGCATCTTTTTAAGAACTCTTTCTCTTCTCTTTGCGCTTTCCTCAGGAAATCTGGTAGGATCATACTTTGTAGGGTTCTGTGTAATACCTGCAATGGTTGCCATCTCGGATATTGTAAGCTCATCTATATCCTTATTAAAATACTTTGCCGATGCAGCCTGAATACCGTTAACACCACGTCCGAGATAAATGGTATTAAGATAGCACTCTATGATTTCCTCTTTTGTATATTTCTTTTCAAGCTCCATCGCAAGATACTGTTCCTGTATCTTTCTTTCAAGCTTGTCCATAAATGTAGTCTCTCCGAGACCTACATTAAATACCTCATTTTTAATAAGCTGCTGAGTAATGGTTGATGCACCCTGATCGAAATTACCCGATCTTGCACCCTCAACAAAGGCACGCATAATACCTCTGACATCAATACCGTTATGTGTCCAATAACGCTCATCCTCTATCGCAACAAAGGCATTGATGAAATCCTTAGGTATATCCTCATAATATACGTAAACACGGTTAGATCCTATTGTTGAAATCTCTGTCTCAGGATTACCGTTTGCATCATAGATAAAAGTTTTAAAGCCCTTAGGCATAATACTGATCTGATTGATATCCGGTGCATTATCAAGTATTCCCTTCATCATTCCGAACACTGCGCCCGCACCTGCTATAACGATTGCTAAAAATGCGAGTAATACAATCTTTAATGCATTTACCAAGACTTTTCTTTTTATTCTCTGTGATTTGGAAACAAGCTTCTTCTGCTTTTTAATTGTTTCCGCCTTTGAATAGCCCATTTGCTGCCTCCTAATATATATATACAATATTTATAATTTGAATATGGACATAGAAACCCATCATCGCAATGCTCATTATATCAGACTGAATTGTCAAAT
>CALGGL010000007.1 GCA_937915975.1 uncultured Lachnospiraceae bacterium
AAAGTTGTTGTTGATAATAGAAGTGAATATGAAAAAAGAGGTTTAATGGATGTAGAAAAATTATATAAGCTAATTACTAAAACTTTGATTGCTCAAGATGAGCCAACAAGAAGAATGTTAGTTGAGCTTGCTCGTATGGATTTAAAAAATCATAAGAGAAATGGAATTCTACTTACAGGAGAGTCTGGTGTAGGTAAGACATTACTTATGAGTTTGATTGCTAAATATTGTGATAGACCTTTTTTAATAGTTGATTCTACACAACTTACTATGCCTGGTTATGTTGGTAAAAGTATAGAAGAGTACTTATGGAATTTATATGAAATTTGTGGTAAAAATAAAGAAAAAGCAGAGAAAGCTATTGTATTCTTTGATGAGATAGATAAAATAAGTTTGTGGATAAAAGAAAATGTTACTGGTTCGGACCGTGAATACTTTTATTTCCAGTTTGATGGATTAAAAGAATCGATAAAAGAACATTTACTTGATGATGAAGATATATTATATATTTTTTGAAATATTTGAAACAGAATGATGTAATTGTCGCTCGCTAGCGCTGAGATATTATGAACCCAAAAGGCTGCGAAAAATACTTACAGGTAAAAACTTTGGGAAAATGATTACAAAGAGGGATATTTTCTATCATCGCTACTTGAAAGTTTTGGTTATGAAAACTTCTTATATGCCGTCATGCAGATCAATTAGGTGAGAACGTCCCTGAATCGAAGTCGTTTTTCTGTTTTGAAAGTGTCAGTGTAGCTATGAGCTGTAATGACATGGAGCAGGCAATGCAAATGGCGACAAGGTATGGCTTGACTTAGATACCGGAATCAAGGCTTATGAGGATGTGAACAGTATCTATGATGAGGTGGAGAAGCAGGGCATTGCAGAGGAGATGCAGTCTCTTGCGAATGGTGGCGATATAAGCAGCTTAGAGGATAAGTTAGAGGACTGGGCAGAGCAGATAACATCAACAGATGAGGATGTCTATACAAGAAAACGCATCATCAGGCAGGAGGAGCTTACCTATATTCCCGCATCCTTACAGTATATAGTTGAGGATGAGTCAGAGACCTTTGCACAGGTGGATGGAAAGTACAAGGATACCGTATCATTTACCGTAGGGGAGGAGCTGCTTGCAAGCTATCCTGCATCTGATCTGGCAGGAAAGAACATACTCTTATCATACCGTCCTGCCACATCAAGCGATGAGGAGATACTTAACGCTTACGGCTCTGTATTCAATGCACCGGCACACTCTGTATATATGAAGCCTGTACTTCTTGTTGACGGAGAGGTGGTTTCTGAGGGTGAGGAGATATATGCCACAACCCTTGGAACAAAGCAGGACTTCCGCATGGTACTCCATTCCGGTAACAGTGACACTACAGTGGATAATGATGTCACTACCGGCTCCATGTATGCGGTAACACTGGATAACCAGAACATATCTCCAAGCGAGCTTCAGAATATCTACGACGAAACAGCAGCCCTCAAAGACAGCGTGAGCGAAGATAATGTCTACAGTGAAGAATACCTCGGTAAGCTCCTGTCCCTTGCAGGAAAGCTATATTTTGCACAGGTGGATATCACTGACATCATGGCGGCAGAGATATATGATGTATCATCCGTCAGAAGCCTTAGCGAAGGAATAACAGGTTATGAGGTAAAGACAAGCAGTACCTACGGACTTGTAACAAAGCTTTCTTATGGAAGTCTCTACATAGATGTAGACACGGACAGTCATTCTGTGGTAAGTTTGAATGGTGAGGAAGATACGCCGAGAGAGTATATGATGAGCACCGGAATGATAGGCTCATTGTATGAGAGTACCGTATGGGAAGAGATAACCGGAGAAGAAAGTGTATCAACCATCTCAATTCTAGCCAAGGCATCAGAAGAAGATATCGACATTCTGCTGATATCAGGTGCCAATCTGGACACTGAAATAGAAAAACTGAATACGGATGAAGCTACCAAACAGGAAGTTATTAATGCTGTCAACAGCGGTAAGGTAGTCACCATTCCTGCCAAGAACATCACTATGGGCGACTGGCATGGAACAGGATATATAGTAACTAATCCTGAGACGGGTGCAGGAGCGTATATGATTAGTGGTGGGCTGAATGGTGGAGCGTTGACAGTTGTGCTGACGGTTGCAGTGCTTTGTGCGTGTTTCGCATCTGTTACGGCAACGGCAATGCTTGTATGGGCAGCGATACAATTTTTTGCGGCGGTCATTACTCCATTTATACTTGTAGCAGGACCGATTCTGCTTGCATTGATTACATTTATAATAATCGACATGAACCGTAACATGCTAACGGATTACATGGATTATCTGTTCACCGGTAATTTGGATTCGGCAGATAGAGCAGCGGCAATGGCAAGGAAGCTTGGGTTTATCAGTTTGTCGGAAGTATATGCCGCAGGTAAATTAACAAGTTTAGCACAGACCATGTATGCCGAATACGCTAGAATTGCAACAAATAATCCTAGTTCTTTTGAAGTTGTGTTAGGGAAATATGATAGTGGTGGGGTGTCATATGTCAAGGTGGCTGAAGAAAGAGGTGCGACATATTTTCAATTAGATAACTGGTCTGAGGTTCAATTCATAATTGGTAAAGAAAATATGTGGAATATAAACGAACAATTCTTAGAGCAACAATTAGCACAAGGAAAGACTTTTATTTTGTCACATAATCCATTATTTGCAGATGGATATTATCTGCAGGAAATAGAATTTCTTAAGGCTCATGGATATCATTTTATAGAATATGGTGAATTATGGAAGGCTATTATTGGATAAAAAGAGGAAAAAACATGTTTAATGAAGCTAAAAAAATATTTGAAAAATATAAAGGAAACTATTTTCAAATGGACAGGGATAATATTTTAGAAATATACAAATCTTATCATGTTCCTCAAAAACTTGAGAAGGAGTGGATTAACGATCAAATTTTTGCATTACAAGACGATTTAAAAGAGTGTTTAAACAAAAAAAAGATAGTGGAAGATATGGAATTGCTAGGTCATTATGTCTCAATATCAAAAAACAAAAAAGGTTTATACTACATGATTCAATATATTGATGATAAAAAGGAAATCATCGATTCTAACACATTGTTAAGATGTATTAATGCATGTATATCTAATATGAATTTTTTGAAAGAAAAAGATCGTCAAGTATTAATTGGAAAACTTGTTTGGATTTTAAAAACACATTTAAAGAATGACGTTTTTATATCAGACGACTATAAGATAGATGGTAAATTTCCGGATTATCTGACCACAGAAAGAGTGAAAGAAGCACTATGTAATTTGATAAATTA
>CALGGL010000008.1 GCA_937915975.1 uncultured Lachnospiraceae bacterium
AACAGTATCCAAATCATTGAAATAAACAATGACATATCCGTCACGTATTCCAAGTATATATTTATCATTTGAATAATAATTATCAGATTTATTATCAATATATGAATTTACACTTTCTGCATCATATAAATTCTCGCCCGGAAGTAAAAATTCATCACCATAGGCATATTCCTCAATCAGGCTGTCGGTTAACAAAACATCTGCTGAAGGTTTATGCTTACTGTGTCTGTATAAAGTCAGGGCAACAAAATATGCCAAAATAAATATTGAAATTAATAAACTGATATATAAAAATAATTTCTTCATGGCATTCACTCCTTGAAGAAATTATTTCCGTATTTTTATAAAATTATTCTATACTTATTGCAGCAGGAATGGTGTAGTCAAAAACAGTAACAAAAGTGTTTCCAGGATTAAGCGTTATTTCTTTATCATCCTCTTCATAATAGAACATAGGAACACCGTTATCCATACGCCATTTTACAAGCACGCACTCACCGTCTGTACAATAATAAGCATTTAAATTAGAATCTCTCCAGGATACAAATCTGTAATATCCGTCTTCATCCGAAGTATATTCCACAAACATTACAATTACATTTTTGTAGCTTAACTGCTCACCGGTTACATCATCTGTCTGAGGAACACCATACTGATATCTGTAATATCTGCCGTCTTCGCTGTTATATTCAAAATACGGAGCATAGTATTCACTAAAGGCTGTTCTGATTTTTGTTGCAGGATTACCGCTGTTTAAAGGTGTATCCTTATAGTTAAAGCTGAACATCTTTTCATAATTATCACTATGGGAATAATCATATCCCTTATAGTCTATACCCGATGCAATAAGATCTTTATTGGTATATACATTATGAGGTGCCGACCTTGAATTATCTCTGTAATACATTATCTCTCCGAGATAAATACCGTTTAACGTATTTATGCTTGAATCGTTTTCTATCATCTCCTGAGCTGTAGGTGACCATCCGTAATGAGCAAACATACCGTCAAACATCTGGGCAAGCTGAACATAAGGTACTCTGGCACTTCTTATAGGTCCAAGCTTTTCTATATTATCATATTGATCAAACACACAAAGATATCTTGTAATTCCACCCTCAACAAGAATTTCAAAGGTTATAGCAGCCTGGGAAATACCTGATTGAGGCATGGCTTCGGAAATGTTATTTATCATTATACAAAGAGGTCTCTGGTTTGCATACTTATCCTCAATCCATTCACCCGTAAGGTCACTAAGGACATATCCGTCTCTTGAAATTACCGTAATATCGGAAGCGGCTCCTTCCATAGAAGCAATTGAACTGACATTTACGGCAGCTTCGGTTGTGGCAACCTCAGTTTCCTCCTTTTTCTTTCCACAGCCTGACAGAAGTAATGAAGTAATCATTGCTCCCACAAGCAATACTTTAGCTTTCTTATTTTTCCTCATAATCCCGTGTATATCCTTTCATAATAAGTATTTCTTCCTGCTTTTTCTCCATAACTGCCCTTTCATCATCATCAATATGGTCAAATCCAAACAAATGAAGCATACTGTGGGCAACAAGAAAAGCAAGCTCTCGAAAAACTGAATGATTAAATTCCTCTGACTGGGATTTTATTCTGTCAACATTGAGAATTATATCACCCAGAATCAATTCATTGTTATCCTGATTAAAATAATCGACATCATCGGCTTCAATAAAATCAAAGTTAGCCGGTTTATCATATTCAATCATAGGGAAAGATAAAACATCAGTCGGAGCGTCTATATCCCTGTAATCCTTATTAATTATCCTAATTCCCTCATTATCCGTAAATATTACATTAATCTCGCATTCATAAGGGCAACCGACATAATCGGCAGATGCTTCGATTATTTCCTTTGTAATTTCACGAAATCTTTCGGGAATATCATAATTTAATTCGTTTTCAATATAGATACTCATAGCTATCCCTCATCTAACTTGTTTATTATACACTATATCTGCCGTATAATCAAGTTTTAAACCATATATATCGTACTTATTCATGGCTTTTATAATTTCGATTGCCGTTCTTTGGCTTATTTTGTCTGTTTTCATATGCCTCATAGGCATTAACGATCTTTTGGACAAGCGGATGTCTTACAACATCATCACTTGTAAAATTAATTACGGCTATTTCGTCTATGTTTTTTAAAACGCTTAAAGCAATTTCAAGTCCCGACTTTTCATTTGGCGATAAATCTTTTTGTGAAAGATCACCTGTTATTATGGCCTTTGAACCAAAGCCGATTCTTGTTAAGAACATCTTCATCTGCGCAGGAGTTGTATTTTGTGCTTCATCCAAAACTATATAAGCGTTATCCAAGGTTCGACCACGCATATATGCCAGAGGAGCAACCTCAATAAGACCTTTTTCCATATTTTTCATAAAGCTTTCCGCACCCATAATCTCATACAAAGCATCATAGAGAGGTCTTAAATACGGATCTACCTTGCTTTGAAGATCTCCCGGTAAAAAACCGAGCTTTTCTCCTGCTTCAATGGCCGGTCTTGTAAGAATAATACGATTAACTTCATTGTTTTTAAATGCTGTTATAGCCTTTGCCATGGCAAGATATGTTTTTCCTGTTCCTGCAGGGCCTGTGCCGAACACAATCATATTATTATCAATGGCATCCACATATTTTTTTTGCCCTAAGGTTTTTGCCTTTACAGGCCTGCCGTTAATTGTATGACATATAATATTTATATCCTTATCAAGTTCGCTTATGGATGACACATCTGCATCCTTTGCTTTTGTAAGTGAAACAGCATAGTTTATCTCCTGCTCGGATATAGTATTACCGTGTTTTGAAAGCTTTATCATTTGATCAATCACCGAAACGGCTCTTTTTACGTTTTCTTCCACACCGACTATTCTTAATGTATCGTCACGTAATACTATGGTAACATTATATGCCTTTTCAATATTCTTAATATTTTTATCATATTGACCAAAAACATTTTGTATATGTGTTTCCGGAATGTTTATAGTTTCAATATATGCCATTTGTTTCCTCTTCTCCTTGATTGATTACGGTTATATCCGAAGGCACACCGATTAATTCCTTTGTAACAATTGTTCCCTGTGCCGTACAGGATTTATCACCAATCTCTATTTTAACATTATTTTCAAGTATTTCTACCCCTTTTTTGGTTAATTCATCAATATATATGTTTAATTTTAATCTCGCCTTATCTTTTGCGTCCTTATCACTTAAGGTTTTTAATTCAGGAACATATTCTTTGATATAACCTTTCCGTAGTGATATCGGTAGGTAAAAAACCGAACCGAGCCTAAGCCTTGAATCGGTTTCTACGGTATCATAATTGTCAAATTTAATTTTGGGTTTATACGGTTTTAGGCTTTTACTCCCAAAAGACAAGCCATAGTATCTTTTTTCTTTTCCAGTATATTCCTTTTCATAATACGAAAGTTCAAAGCTGTCATAATAGTTATATGATACTATGGCATATATTTTTCCGTTGGCAGGAACATAGGAGGTTTCAATAAGCTCATCATAATCATTATAAAGATTAATTGCGCCTGTTATTAAAATGTCACCTTTTTTAACTTCATCACCCTTACCTGCCACTCTTGTTCCCGATTCAATATAAATATCCGTAATTATACCGTCCTTTACGGCTACAATATTGCAGGGAACCGTGTTTTCCTCTATGGTCTTTGGAAGTATAGTCTCATTAATTGTAATATTTAATCTGGTTCCCTTTAATTCGCAGCTTATCCACGCTATATTTTCATAATCCTCACGAAGCCTTTTTTCAAGCAAGGCACAATTTATATTCTTTTTCGGAGTTCCCAAATCAATGTCATACGCCTTTAAGGTTCTGAGAATCTGTTCATCGGTATATATTTCTTCACCGGTAATGTTTATATCCCAGATAAAAAACGAAAATGAATATATAATGGATATAAATAATAAAACACCTAAAGCAAAAAGCTTCCTTTTCTTGTATCTGTAAAATATAAAAGGGAGCCCTTTTTTATCTGATATTTCCGGATTTACCTTTGTTTTTTTCAAAAACGGTTCCAGTTGCCCGAATGCCTTTTTTGATACAGTAACCGACTTATAATCACCACAATCGGTTATATTCCACATTTCAATATTATTTTTTATGCATAAATTAATAAACCTGTCATTTGATGAATCTTTAATTTTAAGGATAATATATCCCTTAAGCCAAATCAATAATCTTTTTAACATATACTTAATTCACCCAGCTTATATCATCTATTTTTCCGCTTATTATCATACTTACACTG
>CALGGL010000009.1 GCA_937915975.1 uncultured Lachnospiraceae bacterium
AAACTGGGGTTAGAATAACGCCTCCGTAGGTGTATGGTCCATAAACATTTTTGCTTGTAAGCTTCATTGCTTCGTGATTTTTCTTCTTTTGCTTATCGATTTCCTCCTGCCAGCTCTTGCGTGTACGCTTGGTTCCCTTCTTTGCCTTTATATCCTTCTCAAGATTACGTATAGTGGATAATTTGAGCTTTGAATCAATAGCCTTCTTTCTGGCAGAAAGCTCAGCCTGAAGACGGGCTGCGGCATACATCTTTCCATAGATATGGTCTATCTCAGGTCCGAAATTCATATACATATATGAACCCTTTTCAGAATTAATCCTCTGCTTGATGTATTGCAAGTCAATCAACACAGTATCGTCAAGGTTTGCAGCACTCATAGAAGCATAAGGTATCTCCGGAACCTTATTCTTTTCCTCATTTTCGGTCTTATTATAATTTTCGACATTTTTCTTGGCATCATCCTTAAGCTTATCAAGCTCCTTCTTTAACTGGAAGGTAAGGTCCTTAGAAAGAGAACGTGTCTGCTCATATTTAATCTTGTTAAGCTTGTTTGTAAGAATCTGACCGGTGAGTCCGCCGTCTCTGTAGCTCTTTTCTCTTGAAAGTCTTGTCTCGTATTCCTTTTTCTCTTCATCTGTCATCTTTGACATGTCAACAACAGAAAATTCTTCGCTAAAGGCGGTATAACGCTCCCCTCTTTCATTAACATCCCTAAGTGATGATTGGATTTCATCCAAATCAACACCTTGATTCATCTTTACGTCATCAACCTCATCGGTTTCCTCACCGACAACAACAAACTGTTGCTTTTCATTATTTCTGAAATAATTCTTTCTTTCCTTAAATTTTGCATTTGACTGTAAGCAATGTGAGCGAAGATGTGCCTCGATAAAGTTTGATACAGGCGCTCTCATATCAAGTATATGTGTCTTAATAAGATTTGCAAAATTAGGATCAACCGCATCATTAATATCCTGGAAAGGCTTTCCGGCAATCTTTTTAGCATTTTCTTTTCCGAGGAAGAACCATTGATTGTCAATAACCAACTGTTGAAATGCATTTAAACGCGCATAGTATTCCTGAAGCTCGATAATATGATTTGAGATGTAAAGATCCGTCATCTGCTTTGGATCAAACTTATCTCCGTACTCAATAAGCTCCTTGGTAATTCTTGTCAATACCGCCGCCTTTTGCTTACGATTTTTGGTAAGAGTTTTATCATCTATAGTTTTACCGTTAGGGAGCTTTGCGCCCTTCTTTGTCTCAAGCATAAGACCTTCTATAAGTGCCTTATTGTATTCCTCCGGATTTAATTCTCCACTCTTTGCATTAAGTCTTTTTCCGTCCAGATTATAATAACGTGTTCCGAAAAACCACTTTGTTTTGTAATTCTTCATAAAAGGAGCGATATCATAACGAAAATGAACAAACAATTCACTTTTTTTCTGTTTTAACTCGTTTTGCTTAACACCCTTTAGATGCTTTTCCGCAACCTGATTAAATACAGATCCCTTATTGAAAAGCGAAGGCTCATTTTTTGTATCCAAAACATTATAAATCGATTGTGAATACTTAAGAAGACGGCTAAGTTCAAGAGCCGTTGTCTTGTCAGCATTTGCATTTTGCTCTCTTGCCACATCATAAAGAGCGTTTTGATAATTCTTCTCTTTTCCATGAAACTCTTCGACAAACTGATTGGCAAACTTTTTAAAGAAGCCGGTTATATTAAGCTTCTTTTTCTTATCGTCCTCTGTAGGCTCCGCCTTGCCGTATTTTTTTATATTGTCATATACCTTTTGATTTGCAGTATATACATCCCGTTTTACATCAAGCAGCACATAATCATGTGAATAATCAAGATTCTTTTCCTTTTCATTTTGTTCAAGCTCTCCGGAAAAAATCTTATTGTCAACATAACCCTGCATATCCTTTAAATTATTCTGAATGGTCTGATTTACGTTGCCGTAACGCTCGGCAAACTGTTCATTTGATTCGTTGCCTGCATTTTTAAATGTTTTTTGCTTCTCGTTTAATTTGTTTAAAAATAAATCGTCCATGGCTTCCTCCTTCTCATCGTCCATAAAAATCAATCATACTTTGCGATTATCTTATATATAAATAGATATCAATATGTGATTATTGATTTAAGCATATTACATTTCCTGTTATTACCAATTAATATAATTTCTATCTTGAAAAAAGCTTTTTTACAAGTGCCTTAGTATCAGAACTGTAAACCTTTATATTAAGCTTTGCGTTTGCAGGACAGTTTTTAACAAACATTGAAGCAGACCTTTTTAGCATATTAATGATATTGAGCTTGGAATTTTTGCTAACATCATACAGATATTCCGTCCAATATGCACCCTCATCATCCTTATGCAAAAGGAAGAGTCCGCAAACCTCATCCTTTTCGAGTGCACAGGAGGAAAGTTCAGGATCATACCAATCAGGTGAAAGCTTGTTAAGATCAACCTCACCTTCAAGCTTATGCTTTTTAAGACATCTGTTTATGCCTCTTCCAAGCTTTGGTATGGTAAGTTCACTTATACTGCCAATATTCTTTGCACTGTTTTCTGAAGTCAAAAGTTCACACGATGCTATATCCGTAACGGAAAGGGTTATTTTTTCGACTTCTATAAGCTCTTCATCCTTACTCTGTTCCATATCAACCTTGTTTAATAAACCAAGATTTTCAAGTCTTTCTTCATATTCAAGCTTCTTAAGAATATTTTCAAATATATCATAAGGCTTAGCATCGATATTTTCTTCACTCTCATCATCATAGATATCGCAGGAAAGAAGCATACCTCCGTTATCCGAAAGCTTTATGGAATTATCAAAGGCGTGGCTTTTGAAATAGCTTTCCGCATCAGGACATATATAATCTCTGCCGTATTCTACGGGCAGATAAGCGCTGATATACTTATATCCGCCGTTTTTGGCTATATCAAACGCTGACGAAAGAAGTTCATCTCCGTATCCCATCTTGCGATACTCCGGTACAACATAAAGCCATCTTATGATAAGTACATCATCCCTCAAAAAGCAAATCATAAGTCCTGCCGGTATATCTCTTTTTTTACCTTCGGTTTCGATGGCTGCACCAAGACAAAATCCCGGAATTATCTGCTTTTTATCAAGAATTTCAAATGGATCCATGCCTGCAAAGAAAACCTTTTGTTCATCCGTTAAATTAACTATCTTCATAATTTATTCGCCTCCGTCCATTCCGAGCTTTTCTTTTATTCCATCAACTGCAAGTCCCCATAGCATCTTGACAGTTACCGATGCATCAAGCTTAAACATAACATCATATTTCTTATCTGACATTACTCCTCCCATAATATCCAGGAAGGAAGCCGGATCATCCTTTGAAATCTTAATTGGATTCTTTGCATTTTCGGCAAGTTCCCTTATCGTATTGTTCTGAGCTTCCCAGAGAATTTCCATCATCTCATCAAATTTGGCATTTAAAGCATCCTTGTTTGCATCAAAGCTTTCTTCACTTTCCAACGCTTTTTTATGAAGTGCATAAAACTCTTCAGAAACCTTCACAAGCTCGGCTCCGTTTTTCTTATTATTCTTAGCAGAATTTATCGTACGTCTTAAAAGGTCAAGCCCTGTCCCCGTATAATAATTCTGTATTATCTCGAAATCATTGCCTTCTGACTTATGAGGACAGTGCTTGTCCTTCAATTCTTTTATATATTTCTGCTTCTCATTGTTTGCTTCGGCATTAGCTAAATAAATATTTTACTGAATACCTGAAAGACGTTTTAATTCTTCAGGCGTAGTCTTTTCATCATCCTGTGCTTTATAAAATGCATCTAATCTCTTTTCTGTCTCTGAAGGTTCCCGATACACTGATTTATTCTTATGTGACGGAACCTTGGTCTTTATTTTTTCCACAAAATCCTCAAAAGAATCAAGCTTGCCATAATCCTCGACTGTAATCTGTCTTACAGGTTCCTCCTGATAAAACATCTGAATAGCAGTGTTTTTAATCTTCATATAGAATGCTAACAGTTTCGCGTCTTTTTCCAAATCTTCGATCCCATACCAATTCGGGAAATAATCGTCTGTTTTATCCTCATCATATTCTTCTGTCACCTTAAGCTTTCCGGAGAGTAAGTCGTTGAATTTCTGTGCATCCTTCCTAATCAATTCATTGATTTTGGAGATGTTATATCCGTTTGAATTCCTAAATTCATCTCGTTTATTCTTATTACGAATCTGTTCCCTGATTGAAGCTTCATCAATCTCACCTCTAACCATTAAAGCAGCCTGTGCATTAGCTTTCTTTTGCTCAATCGTCAGATTTTTGTTATTTTCGATATAACTTGCAACAGGGTCAATATTCTTATGATTTGAATAATATGTATTATTCTTTATCAAATTATTAAGATTTGCCCTTGTTGCCGTAAGAGAATTGTTCATATCCTTTAATGTATTTTGCAAACGCATCTGACAGGATGAGAAGTTTGCAATTGTAGGCGGAAGCTCAAGTCCAAGCTCCTGTGCTCTTACAAGTGCAACTGCTATACGTTCAGCCGCCGAGGACTCATCACCTATACTCATAACATCCTTGAAAACAAGAGTGAGTTCATCTCTCTTTTCCTGATAAACTTCTTCCGGTGTATTTTCAAGAAGCATGTGGAATCCATGTCGGAACCTTTCCACATCTCCCTGTGTAGCGGCAACCATCATCTTGATAATATGTTTTTGCTGGTCTTTATTAAGTATAGTTGCATTACCAAAATCAATTACGGTTACACCGATATCACTTATCATGATATTACCTGCATGAAGGTCACCATGATAATATCCCTTTTGGAAAACGCCTTCTGTTACCCACTTCTCAACAACCTGTGCAAGTGCTTTCTGCTTTTGCTCCTGTTCCTTTAATATTTCGGCAACCTCATCAATAATTGGAGCAAGTGCTATTTTTTCGTCGGCATTTAATTGTCGGAACACAAAAGAACCGTCCTCTTCATTTCTTTTCAGAATCTGCTTTCCTGTCTTATTTCCCTGTTTGTCAACCTCATCCACCTTTTCGCAATAATCCCAAAGAAGTTCGGTTATCCTTTGATTGATATCACTCATATATCTCTTTACTGTCTTTGTTCCGGCAATTTCCATAACACATGTATCACTTGTTGCCTCAACAAGATCTGAAAGCTTCATGGAATTGGATATATTCTCTTTGTATTTCTTTGCCTCTTTATCATAGACAGGATTGTCATAAACCTGTCCTTCCATACAATTTTTCGCCTCTATGGTAAGATCAAGTTCCTCCTCTATACGTTGAAGATTACCCATATAGGTAGCTTCCATACCACCTACAACTTTGTTTTTACGCTTTTCTTCTACCTCTGAAGGAAGCATACCATCCTCATCTGTCATTCTGGCTGCTTCAAGCATAACCTCCTTCTCACGCATCATACGATTTCTGACATCAGGACGTAGAAGCTTTATAACAACATTCTTACCTTCTGCCATATCAGGACCATAAACCTTACATAAAAATGCCTGACCTACGGAAGCTGCACCCAAGGACTTATTGACCTCGATTTTAGTAATCTTTCCGGCACTTCTTTCTTTAATTCCGTCCATATGAGCCTTTACGACCTCATCCGGTATAGACGCAAGAGAATCCTGTGTATCCTCAACAGCTTTGCGAAGTCCCTTTGGAAGACTTGCGATAGGAAGTCCCTGCAGCATCTTTTGGAACAATGGTCCGGCACCCTTAAACATACCGCCGATCATACTTGACGAATATTCCAATATCTGAGCACCCGTTAATTTTTTCTTTTCCTCTTCCGTCATAATCGGAATGGCGTTACTGTTCTTAATTGCACTAGCAATCATAGAACGCTTATCCATCTTATCTACACCCTTGAAATAAGTCTGAAATACATTTTTCATAAACAGACTCTGACCTTTTTTGCCGCCCTTAACACTGTCCTCAAGAATTTTTTCAAGCTCCTTTGAGGATTTCTTTTTCATCTTTTCAAGTTCTTCATCAATATTATTAATATCTTTTATCACCATATTCAATTCATGATTGTCAACAATGGTTCTTTTATCCTCTTCTATACTCTTATAACGGTTATATTTAGCCTTTTTTTCTTTTCTTTCGTCCTCAAGCTTTTTAAATGCGGCTGCACGATCATCTATTCTCTTTTGAATTGCTTCCATACGTTTCTTCTTTTCGTATGCCAAAACCACATTCTTATTTGATACAAGCTCTGATTCGTTTTGATTTAATCCTTTTTCAAGTGCTTCAAGCTCAAGCTTTGTATTTTCAATATCTTCAATCAATTTATTCTTTTCATTTTCCTGAGCTTTCTCAAGCTTAGAGGACATACCTTCTAGAAGAGCTTTCTTTACTTCAATATTTTTCTTTGTATCCTCAGAATTCTTTTTAAGATGTTCGATAACCTTCTTTCTTGCATTAATTTGGGCTCTTTCCTTTTTATCCGCTTCTTCTTTTGCCTTTGCTGCAGCTTTATCGGCTTCCCTTCTTTCAATTTTTGCTTTTTCCTCCTCATAAACCCGACGGTTATCTTCTCTCGTTTTTCTCGCACCCAACTGTTTCTCCAGAGGCAGATTCTTTATGGATTCTTCAAACTCTTTATCCGTCAATCCATCTATAAGCGGAGCTATATCTTCTAATGTTAATTCTTTCTTATTCTTTTCTTTCTTTTCTTTCTTTTCTACCTGCTCTTCTTCGTCCTCTTCTACCTCAAATATCTCACCGATACATTCGGAAAATGCTTCCTGAACGCCTTCCATGCTTTCTGAAACAGCGTCATCTATTTTTTTATCTATCTTTGCAAGCTTATCAAGACCTTCTTTATCAAGATTCTTTAAAGCATCCTTAATACGAGGCACAAGTAAATCTGTATTGGCATTTTCGAGGGCAGACTTTGCCATATTCTTCATAAAGCCCTCTTCCATCTCAGCAAGCATTTCGGTTATAAAATTATGTATTTCCTCAAGATTTGATGCAACCTCATTCTTTAAGTCTTGCACATTCTCTTCGCCCATAACAAAGAGCGGAAGCTTATCAAGTATAGTCTCAATCAGTCCGTTCGGATTCTTTTTTCGGTCTCTGAACTGGTCGGCTATGATAAGCGCCAGAGCATCAGCATTGTCAATGAGCACCTGTCTCATACGCTCGGCAGGATTCTTGACAAGATTATCCGCAACCCATGTATCCTTTGAAAATATCACATCTGAAACAAGGTCACGCACCTTTTTCTCACGCTCATCCCAATTGCTGTCATCCTCTCTTTGCTCAAGATTTAATTCAATTCCTACCGTTTCCTTGTTGCCTACATTTTGAAGTTCCTGATTAAGTACTGTATTTATATTTTTTTCTTTTTTATTTTTATTTTTTGTATTGGCAGTTTGAAGAAGATTCTTTTTGAAATTATCCATCAAAGCTTTATCATTTTTTGTCTC
>CALGGL010000010.1 GCA_937915975.1 uncultured Lachnospiraceae bacterium
GTGCCCATAATAAAACAATTACCAAAATTTATCATTTCAAAAAATCTGCGAAACGTTTTTATACCATAGGTAAGTAGACTTTTCAAATTCTCAACTATAATATATAATTACACAAACAGGAGGTAAAAATCATGGCAGAGTTTCAGGAGCTAATTAAAAATTTCAGTAAGTGCCGCGACTATGTACGTGATTTTTTTGTGTACGGTTTTAAGAGCCGTCAGGATTTTACCTCCGATAAAAAGAGCGCCCGAACCTATGATGATGAGCGAAGACGTATCACAAGCTGGCTGGGTGACTATGTGGTCGAGGATTTAACAGATGAACATCGTGCACTCGGTAAGGTCAAAAATATATCTCTTCAGATGGACAGCAATCTGCTCGATACCAACCCGCTCTTTGCGGTATGGAAGACAAAAAGCTTCACGGATAATGATATACTTTTGCATTTTTATATATTGGATGCACTGCGTGATGAGGAACTTTCCGCAAATGAGCTTGCCGACCTTTTATCAACAGACTACGAGCTTGCAGTCGATACCCAGCTTGTAAGAAGAAAATGTAATGAATATGTAGACGAAGGCTTGCTATCTGCCAAAAAGTACGGAAAAACCTTACTATATAGATTAAATCCTACCTGGGATGAATTGTGTAAGGATGACACGGCAGAACCCTTATCCGATGCCATAAAGCTTATGCAGCTTGACAGTCCGTTTGGTTTTGTCGGTGACACCATCTTAAATAATATACATACTGAAAATCATATCTTTCGCGTAAAGCATGGCTTCCCGACATTTACATTGGAAGAAGAAATTGCCTACTCACTTATTAAAGCAAAAAAAGAGCAGGCTTGTGTTAAGATAGATATCGTAAGCAACCGAAATGAAGGAAAGGCTGTTACTCATTACGGTTTCCCTTTAAAAATATTTGTGAGCAGCCGAACCGGAAGGCGCTACATATGTATGTATCTTATAAAAAACGGCAGATCAAAGAAAAAACAGCACAGTAATGAAGCTCAAACTACTTCAAATCAAAAATCAAATACCGACATACCAATGAAGACAGGATCAACCGAAGATATCGCGCCACTCAAACTAAAATTCCACTGTGAACGTTTGGATCAGATAAAATCCGTCAAGCAAGTTACTATCCATGACACAGATGAAAACCAATGGGCACTAATCGAATCCGCTTCCGAAGCTTTTCCTGATATGCTTGAAACGCTTAACCGAAATATACCTTATATCTGGGAAGTATCCTTTGAAGGCGTAAAAACAAAGGTTGTTCTCACCCTCCACATTGACGAACAATGGGAACAGTTTATACTGGTACGACTAAAGCGCGAAGGAAAGGGCGGAGAAGTGACCAAGATTTCCGATAACACCTTCAGATATGAAAAAACCGTATTTGATGCAAATGAAATGTTCCCATGGTTTAGAACCTTTATCGGCAGAATAGTTGATATCAGATTATATACCGTGAGCAATAAACAGAAAGAAGACGCCGAGAACCGCCTGCTTCGTAAACATTTTTTTAATGATATAAATTCACTTTACGATATGTATGAGATTGAGGAGTAAATATGCAGCTATTTTCAGAAATATACAACTGCTACTACAATATAATAAACGATTTATTGGGAGGTAGTGAAGCCTTCTCCAAGGCGGAGCTTGAAAAAGCTGTATCCAAAGAGGGCTTTGGTGAAACCTCTCTTTATCTTGCACCGAAAATTGCAAGCGGCGAATGGTCTTTCTTTGAAAAAGATAAAGATTTATATGTATCTGTTTTAGACGGTGAACCTCCGATTGTTTTATCATTACTTCAAAAAAGATGGCTCAAAGCGATTTTATCCGATGCAAGGATAAGGCTTTTTTTCACGGATGAACAGCTGGAAAGTCTTAAAGATACTCTTTCAAATATAGAACCCTTGTATAATCAGGATGACTTTTATATATACGACAACTTTGCCTATGGCGATGACTATACAGACAGCACCTACCGCACCAACTTTCACACTATCCTAAAGGCCATAAAGAAGGGGCAGCTGCTTGACATAACCTTTCAGTCACATGTAAATAACAGGGTACACTACCATTTCCTGCCCTGCAAGCTGGAATATTCGGTAAGAAATAACTGCTTCCGCCTCCTTGCCATAGAAAGCAGAGGCAAAAGCCATGATAAATTTTATACCATTAATTTGTCAAGAATAAGCGAGCTAAAAGAAACCGGGAAATTTGTTTCAGATACAGATCGGAAGAGCACACGTCTGAACTCCAGTCACG
>CALGGL010000011.1 GCA_937915975.1 uncultured Lachnospiraceae bacterium
CAATCCCCAATCCCCAATCCCCAATCCCCAATCCCCAATCCCCATTTTTAATGATTACTTCTCATTTATTTTATTTAATAAAAATTTTTACTTGATTATTAAATAATGTTAAGATAAAATTAAAATGTCAGAAGTTACTAAGAAAAAATCAGCAGAAAAAAAATTAAATAAAGGAATTCTCAAAACTAATAACAATGATTCAAAAAATAATAATAATACAAATAAAAAAGAAAATAATAGTCTATCTATCAAAACTAAAAAAATAGTTCATAATAATTTACAAGGTAATAAAAATAAACTAAAGAAAAAAAATGACGGAGAAATACCCTTTAATCTTGTTTTTAAACCAGGCAAATTTATGAATGATACAAAAATATTATCGAGATTTTTATCTTTTTTTAATATAAGGGAATTATTTATAATAATGGAATTAGATAGTCATATTCATCAAGCAGTTATCGATTCAGAAGTTTTCAAAAAATATTTATTAATAAGAAAAGATTTTGTTCATAAAAATAATAATGAACAAACTAAATCAAATAAATTAAAGCATTTACCTTTACAAAATAATGATAATGATATAATATCGAATTTGGCAGGTTTTGGAAAACAGGAAAATAATTTAAATAATAAGGAAACAAATGAGAATATTACTGAACATGAAGCTAAAAAAATTCAATTTAAATTACCAATGATTGATTTAAAAAAATTAAAATTAAAATATTTAATAAATAATAATTGTCAAGTAATTAAGAAATATATAAAAACATATTCATTAAATAATATAGAAAGTAATTGTATATTTAATGGCATTATGGAATATTTAATTATAAAAGAAAATGGTATTCCAAATGAAAATAAAAATCCTATAAGATTTTCTCTTTATAATAATAGAGTATTAAATTATTTCAATTTTTTTATTGATTCATTAATAAATTTGAATTATGCACAAATTATAAAATTAGATTTAAGCAATGTGGGAATTTCATCTAATAATAATATGAAAAAATTATGTCATATATTTGAAAGATATTCATCTTCTTTAAGAATTTTATGTTTATCTAATAATAATATTGATGACAAGAATGCGAAATTATTATTTTCTGGTTTACAAAATAATAATGCTTTAGAAATTTTAAATTTAAGTTATAATGAAATCGGAGAAGATGGTTTAGATACAAATTTTTTTGTTATAAATAAATCTCTCCATACTTTATCATTACATCATAATTTACTAGGACCAAATGGTGCAGACTATCTTTTTAATTATTTAATATCGAATAAATTTATGCAATTAAAAAGTTTAGAAATAGGATATAATGGAATAACAAAAGAAGGAACAGAATATATGTCGAAATATATTAAAAATAATGAAAATTTAATCACATTTAATATTGAAGGAAATTATCTTTGCAATGAGGGAATAAAAATAATATGTGAATCAATATCTCAAAATAAAAATAGAAATTATATTTCCTTTTTAGATTTACACAATAATAATATTACAAATAAAGCAGGCGAATATATTTCAAAATTGTTATCAGAATCTCCTTTTATTAATAATATATCATTAAAAAATAATATATTAGAAAGTGATGGAATAAACAAAATTTTTTCTGCTTTAAGCAGTCAAAATTCAAATTTAATAAGTCTTGATTTTTCTGACACAAAACTTGATGAAAAAGCTATGAAAATTATTTCTGAAAAAATTAATGAAAATGTTACTTTACAAAAATTAACTTTATCTTATAATAATTTTAAATCGGCTGGAAATCATATAAATAATTTATTAATAAAAGAAAATAATTTAAAATATTTAGATTTATCATTTTGTGATATAAGTACGCAATTTAATTTACTTTTTCAAGGTCTCATAAAAAATCAAAATTTGAAATTAATAAATTTATCAGGAAATTATATACCAATAAAAAAAGAAATATTAAACGACTTAGGCAAAGTTTTAAGTGATAATACAAATTTAATAAGTTTATTTTTAAATGAATGTAATATAGATGATATAGGTATGAATTATATAAATAATAACTTAGCAAAAAATCATTTTTTACAAACTTTAAGCCTAAATCATAATTTTATAACTAAAAAATCTATTTCTGGATTAGAATATATTGCATTTTTAACTATCTTTTTTGCTTTTTGAGATATTTGCTTTTTATCAAACATATCTCCGGCAATTATAATTGCTTTTACATCATTTTTTGATGCATAGTCAATCATATTGCTAAAGGTATTAAGCAATTCTATTTTCCTTTCCTTTGCCTTCTTCCTGTCAAGATTCGCGGTCATCTTCGAATCAAGATGCAGGTCGGCACAATGAATAATTTTCATAGCCTACACCTCTCTCATGGTAATTATCTTTTTCTTAAGCATATTATATGTTCAGTCAAATAATTATAAGCTGTTAATCAATCCCTCTAATCCTTCTTTTTCGTATATATCTCTGTAATAATCAACCTCATCCTTTATAAGCTCATCTATAACCTGCATACCTAAAAGCTCTACCGGAGCCTTATCATCAGTCATTATATAATTACCGGCGTCATATCTGACAAGACTATCCGATACATCACCCATAAGATTAATCAGAGAAATATCCTCCTCTCGTGCAAGATTATATTCAAAGCGCTTAATCATATCCGGATTATCGGACGCAAAGAGCTCTCTGTTGGTCGAATGAGCCACATCAACCGTGTAAACTTCTGAAAAGACCGATGAAATCGTATCGGAAAGATATTGATTAATATTTCCCTCCTTGGTGCCTCTCATATTCATATTTACAACCATAACACCATTATCCTTAAGATGCTCCTTAACCAAAATAAAAAATTCTCTGGAAGACATCTGAAACGGTATGGTTATATCCTGATAAGCATCCACCATAATGATATCATATCGGTCATCGACAGCATTAAGAAATGCCCTTCCGTCATAGGTTGTAACCTTTATATCTTCGGGAAGTTCAAAATATTCTCTGGACAAATCGGTTATCTTCTCATCTATCTCAACACCCTCAATGTTCATTCCGTCAAAATATCTGTTGCATTGGGTAGCATAGGTTCCGGTACCCATACCGAGTATGAGAACGTCAAGCTCCCTGTCTTCATTTATCCCCGCCATATAAGGTGCAGCCATTGCATAATCATAGTACATCCCCGTCAGTTCCTTTTCCTTTTGATATACCGACTGTACACCAAAAAGCACGTTGGTTGAAAGCACTACACTCTCATCATCCTCATATACCTGAAGATAATTATATACGGATTCCCCTTCATAGGTTAAATCCTTTTGCCAAAAAGCAAAGCTTGTACCATGACCGAATACGCAGCATAGTATAAATGCGGCAATTCCTATGGGAAGCTTTTTTACAAACACTTTAGAGGATACAAAATACATAATCGCCAAAAGCAGTAAAATTCCGGCAAATATTAAAAATGTAACCGAAGTTCCCACCGCAGGAATACTAATAAACGTCGGGACAAAGGTTCCGATTATACTTCCGATGGTATTGGAGGCATTGAGAGAACCGACAACCTTTCCGCTGTCATCAAGACTGTCAACGGTATATTTGACCAAAGAAGGTGTAACCGTTCCAAGTAAGAAAAGCGGAAATACAAATATAACCATACACGCAGCAAATGCAGCTATGATAAGAAAATTGCTGTTAACGGTAAATATGAGTAATGCCGATATCCCGATTATGATATATTTTCCGAGTACAGGTATAGCTGCAATCCATATTGCTGCTATAATAATCCTTCCGTAAAGCTTGTCCGGATTAGGATTCTTATCTGCGGACCGTCCTCCGTAAATATTACCCAAAGCCATAGCTATCATAATAGTGCCTATAATAATTGTCCACACTATCTGGGATGAGGAAAAATACGGTGCAAGAAGCCTGCTTGCGCCAAGCTCGACAGCCACGCAACATGTTGCCATAGCACTGACTATCGGGCAAATGGAATCCGAAGCCGTCACAATTGCCACCTTTGCCGTTTTCGGACACAGGGTCGTAGTTGTTGTAGGCATCGCAATTGAGAATGAGATTATCGTGTCCGCCTTTGGCATAGACTCCGATACCCATGCCGTCGTGCATATTTACTTGTTCTATGATGCAGTGACTGCCTGTAAGGCTGATATATTCGCTTTGTGTGTGTCCTGTCTGCGTAACCTGAATGCCAACAATGTCGAATTTTCGCAGTCGCCAATAGTCTCCACTGATAAAGAAACCGCTGACACGTTTATTCTCTGGTTTTACATTGCTAAGGTCAATGACTACTTTCTCGTTGGCAAAAGCACTTATGGTTAGTGGTCGAAACTCTGAGCCATTGGCATTGAGCATATAGACGCATGCATACAACCCTCGAAGAGCAGAGCCCATTATGTCCGATTCTTGTGGGCGGTAGGTACCTTCGCGTAGCCAAATTGTTTCGCCAGGACGTATTTCGCTAATGGCCTTGCCGAGTGTCTGATAGGGGTGAGCAATTGTTCCGTCGCCCACATCGTCGCCACTTGGCGAGACGTATATGTCTTTACGTGTACAACCTTGCAAAAAAAGAGCTAAGAGAAGTACGCACAT
>CALGGL010000012.1 GCA_937915975.1 uncultured Lachnospiraceae bacterium
AGCTTCCATACATTTCCACATTAAAGAACTGCATATAAAGCTCAAGGGCAAGTGCATATTTTTCGGCGTCATTAGCGTCTTCAAATAGTGTGCCGCCTACAGTTGTGGTGCTGCCATTAACACTATATGCATATATTCTGCTGTTTATGGCACCTTCAATCTCTTTTTTTCCTTCCTGTGGATAGGTCATGGCAAGGCGGATACAGTGAGGCTCAGCATCAAAATCGTTTACATCATTAAAGGTTACGGTAAGGGTGGTAGCATCCTCGGATAATGTTGCTGCGTGTTCATCACTTGGAAGCTGTACAACACCTTCCCCACCCGGCTCCCAACCCATATCCGGTGCCAAATCGGCATATGCGATGATTTTGGTGGCATTTCCTGCCTTTATAGGCGTATCCTTTGTTGTAATTTTAAATGTTACCGAGTTGTTCCATGTGTCAGGTGTATTTTTTATGTCAAAATCAAGAAAAGCATTATCTTCATGTCCTTCGGAGATGGTAACAAAGCCGTCTGTGTCAAGATTAGCTCTGGCGTCATCTGCAAATGCATTATACCAGGTTCCGTTATCATAGCTGTATTCGATTTTGTAGCTTAGGTAGTGTGCTCCGTTTTCCGTATCAACTATCAGTCCGTCCGCTCCGAAATTAAAATGATTCGGATCAGGTGGTACGATAGTCCACTTGTTATCGGTATAGATAAATTCCGTCCAGAATATATCGTCATTGTTGAAAACACTTCCGTCGCTGTCATATAAAGTAACGCCCTGAGGAATATTTGCCGCAGAAGTCAGCATCATTCGTGCTCCTTCTTCGGCGTTTATGGTTGCGGTGAGTCTGCCGTTATCATTAAATATATTAAGTAACGAATCAGAAGCGAGACTAACCGTTCCTGCAGAAAAATCGACATCTATTATAGTTAATCGATAATTGGAAGGAACCGTTACGCTTGTTATGCCCGTGTATTCTGCAGATTTTTCAGGGTCAATGAGAATTTCGTATGCGCCTTCCTCATTTAAAGTATAATCCTCAGCAGTTATAGTCGGACCTGCGGCAAGTGCAAGTATGTCTTCATCCTCAATCATGTCCTCTGCTTCGGTATTAACCGTTTCCTGCGTTTGGGTTTCTTCGGTGACGCTTTCGTTTGCCAAATCGTTTTCGGTATCAATCGCCTCGATTTCGATATCAGCGTCCGAATCGGTTGCAATATTTTCATCGGCATAAACCTTTATCGACTGCCCCGTCATTATGAAAAATAACATAATGACGGCAAGAAGCAGTGCCGTTATTCTTTTTCTTTGGCGTTTTCTTTTACCTCTCATAAAAATTATTCGTCTCCTTTTCTTTTTGTTTTTTATTATGTCTCGTAATATAATTTGTCCATCTTCAATATTAATATATATAAACATGCTTGTACATTATAGTTATATGGGGTAGGTGTTTATTTTTTGGGGTAGTTTCATTGGGTAGGTATTGCTTTTAACCCTTGAAAAATATACAATAATCACAAATTAGTAATATATATTATATGTTGGAAGTATGTTAGGAGATTAGATATGGGTAAAAGTACTAAATACACATTTGTCTTAATACTTTTGATTGGATTATTATATGGTTATGCAGGAACCGGATATTTAACGTGGCTTTATAGAATTTCCGATGTGTTTTCGATAAAGCTTATAGATGTCTTTGGCAATATAATTGATTATACCTTTCAGGCTGCCGGTATTCTGGTTGCAACCTTTCTTTTGAAATCATATTTTAATAAGAATCATATTATTTTTTATACAGCTACTGTTTTTGAAGTCGTTTTTATGATACTTGCGATATTAACATCAGGTTCTTATGCAACACTTATATTTGCAATAGGTATGGACTTTTGTTTTGGAATCCTTTTTTCAAGTGCATTTTCCCTTATATCGGGATTTCCTCATAATGTGCACGGAATTGTGGTTGGTATCGGCTGGGCTATCGGAAGCATAGCATCCTTTGTTGTTTCGGTTCCTTCGGAAGGTCGATTTATAAAAAGTGAATATTCGCTTATTTTATATATTTTATTGGCATTTGTTTGTGCTATCCTTTTTAGATATGTTTTCTCATGGGAGAGGTATAAAGATGTTGAATATAATATAGTAGGTAATACAAACAAAGATAATAAGAATACTTTTCCTATTAAATGGGTTATTCAATCCGTCTTGTTGATAGTTCTTTTAGAGACTACAATTAATCTGGGATTTTTGTTTCCTCTTTCGGAGGTTGTCGGTGGAAGTATGAGCTTTGAATTAAGCAGAAGCTTTTACTCAATAGGGTTAATCGTAGCAGGATTGTTATTTGTCAAAAGCAGGCAAAATGGTATTATTCTTTGCCTGTGTGCTCTTGTCTGTCCGTTTTTATCCTTGCTCTTTGAAAACTATGCGATAGCTGATAGCGCTATATGGGCACTTAATTATATTCTTATTGGTCCGGTTATGGTTTATGCAACTATCATATTTACACATCATGTCAAATACGGATTTTTTTTGGCGGGATTTGGATTGCTTGCCAGACGAATCGGTCAGATTATCTCATATACTGTGGGAAGCCGGTTAAGAGAATATCCGCCGGTTTTGATTGTTGTTACCTTTGTATTGTTGGTTTTGGCATTTTATGCTACCTATATGTATGAAAAGAAGAACAGATTATCGGAGAATATATTGGTAAGGGATAATCTACTAAACATATCGAATAATATATTGATAAATGATCATTCAAAAAAGATAATTGATAATGAATCAAAGGAAGAAAACATTTTTGAAAATGATATTGAATTAAATGCTGAAAGTGATATGCCGGAAAACAAAGAAGAAAATGTACAGGAGATAAAGCAGAATCTCTTTTGTGAAAAATATGCAATTACGTCAAGGGAAAAAGAGGTTATGATGCTGGTACTTGAAGGAAATTCCAATCCTGTAATTGCGCAAAAACTTTTTGTGTCTGAAAATACAATTAAATTCCATATGAAAAATATTTTAAAGAAAACCGGTGTTCAAAACCGTGCCGAGTTGCGAATTATATATGATGAATTCTAATTTTTCTTGTCTTTTCCTTTTTTGCTTATTATTAAAATCTTTTTATATAAGTAATAATTGTTTGGTATATACATCTATATTATGTTATAATTATTAGGGTTTTGAGGTGTATAGTTGATAATATGATATATGGGGATGATTGCTTATGAAAGATAACTTTTTTAAAGCCGGAAGATTTGCTTTTTTGTTACCGTATATTATTATGCCCATAATTATTATGAGTGTTTACGGTGATGGCTTTGATGTAGGATTCGTGTTTGCATATTTTATTCCGATGGGAATTGAGTCACCGGCAATTATTATTTATCCGATTTGTTGGATATTATCAATTGTGTCTTTTATCATATGTGCGGTTAATAGCAAAAAATATGATAATTCCAAGGATAAAAAAACAAATATAATAATAGCTGTTATGGCAGGGATATGGACTATAGTTCATATAATATTGATAATAATATTTATGAATGATTTCACCATAAAATTTTAAAATAGCAGGTGAGATGATGAAAGCAATTACGACGAATAATCTGACAAAAAAATACGAGGACATAATCGGTATTGAGAATTTGAATTTGTCTGTGGATGAGGGAGATTTCTTCGGCTTTATAGGACCAAACGGTGCAGGTAAATCAACCACCATAAGAACGCTGCTGGGGCTTATCGCACCTACATCCGGCGAGGCTTCCATATTTGATATGGATATAGTAAGTGACCATGATAAAATCCTTGACAGCATAGGATATCTTCCTTCTGAAATCAACTTTTACAACAAAATGACCGTTAAAGAGGTTATAAAGCTTTCTGCTGATCTTCGGAAGAAGGATTGTTCCCAAAAAGCAGAGGAGCTGTGCGAAAGATTAAATCTTGATACATCCAAAAAGGTGGATGCACTTTCACTTGGTAACAGAAAGAAGGCCGGAATAATCTGTGCCATACAGCATCAGCCTAAGCTTTTGATATTGGATGAACCAACCTCGGGCCTTGATCCCCTTATGCAAAAGGAATTTTTTAAGATACTTTCTGAAGAAAACAGTAATGGTTCAACGGTATTTTTATCCTCACATATTCTTTCGGAGGTGCAAAGCTATTGCCGTACGGCAGCATTTATAAAAGACGGAAGAATTATTGTATCCGATAAGGTTGAAAAGCTTGAAGAAACTGATTTGATTAT
>CALGGL010000013.1 GCA_937915975.1 uncultured Lachnospiraceae bacterium
CTTTAAAATAAAAGATTTATATAGAAAAAAGGAGTGTCAACTTGACACTACCATACGGACAAGAAGGGTTGAATTATGAAAAAAACTGATAAAAAACATTTGCCACATTTCCTAAAAGGATTAATTATAGCTGTTTGCCTTGTTGCTTTAGGCATATTCTTTTATGTTGCACAGTGCGATATTATATTTGGCAAAATAAAAATAAATGCCAACGGGCATGATATTGAAATTGGAGGGATGAAGAATTGGTCGGGCTTTGGTACGAAATCTCTTAAAAGTACGGCAAATATAAAGGATAGTAAGGACAGTACAGATAAAACCATTTTCTTCCTCAGTAAAGGGGCACTTAATCCAAATTGGTATGTGTATTATATTGAATTAAAGGTTGACGGCAGAGATTTTGTTATTGCTTATGTCGTAGATAAATCTGAAAAGTACAGAGTGTTAAGAATAAATGCTGAAATTAAAATTGAATTTAAGGATGATATAATATATTTTAGCTCAAACACAAGCAACAGGATTTATAAGGTCTCTGCACTGGGCAACGAGATGGTTCAGTTGGAGTTTTGGGATGATTCAGAATATAGTGATGCGGTAATTGAGGTTGATGAGGACGGTAATTTTAACAAAGTTCGTGAAGGAAATGATTATATCTACGAAAGGACAGAAAGCGTAAGCTTATCAAATGAGGATGATATAAAGGATGAAGATATCGTTAAGCTTGAGATACCGTATTGGATAGTTTGGAGAGGCAGTGAAGGTGAAACAGAAAAATATATAGCGGCACTTAAGGAAGAAGCCGATAATACAGATATTGCGAATTCTCTTACCGTGAACGATGATAACAGCTTAACCTATTATGTAACAGGAAGTCAGATTGATTTGATGAGAGATAAAATAAGTGATGATATCTCAAAAGCAATAAGGAATCATAAGAATATAGATGTTTATATAAGTCCCGGATATTCCAAATTATATTTTTACGTAGATAAATATGTTGATTATCAGGATTTTATGGATTATAAAAAAGAGCTTGAGGATAAAATGCTTTTAGCGCAGATTTACTTAGGTGAAGAGTCGGATTTGGTCAGTGTTTTTACTAATGTGACAGATAAAGATACAGGCGAATCCTTGTTTAGTAATTTTTATTATTATGACTTAGAAAGATGGGAAAAAAATCCGTCACAAGAGGAATGGAACGAGAAGCTGGAAAAATAATATGACAGCTTAAAATAAAACTAAGGAGAAGAGTATGGATAATAACAATTTCACGCAAAATAATAATCAAAATGATGCGGGTTTGCAAAACACCGCTCAGCAGGATGTATATCCGCAGGGTATGAATCCGCAAGATATGTATCAGAATGGTATGAATCAGAATGGTATGTATCAGCAGAATATGGTACAGCAAAATGTTTACCAACAGACTATGAACGGGCAGGGCATGGTACAGCCGGGTATGGCTCAGCAGAATACATACCAACAGGGTGTGTATCAACAGAATATGTATCAGCAGAATACATACCAACAGGGAATGTATCAGCCGGGTATGGCTCAGCAGAATATGTATGGACAGGGAAATCAACCGGGATTAACCCGAAAGGAATTTATAAATCTGCCTCAGATGGGTAATGTGAAGAAAAACATAAATGCCTGTGTTATACTTTTATATTTTGTTGCAGGTTTTAATTTTGTTATGGGAATAACCGGCAGTTCGGCATCGATAGTTCTTTTTGATGTTGCATTAATTTTCTTGTTGGGATTTTTACTTCAGATGACTTACAGTAATTTAGTCGGTTTCATTTGCCTTGGTTACGGTATTTTGAATATGATAATTTTCATAATTTATTACGGATATCCGGGTGGAATACTGATAGTTTTGATAGGAGTATATGCAGCCTCCTCAACCTATAAATTTAATAAGGCATGGACTGAATATATTAATACCGGAAAATTGCCGACAATTATGAAATAAAAGGTGACACGGGACAGGACCTTGTCACTAAAAGAGGAGCGTATATGGAGTCTGATGAAGAAAAAAAGAGCATAAGGACTAAAAGAAATAAAAGAACAGTTTTAAGAATTATGCTGATTGTTCATATAATTCTTTTGCTTTTATTAAGGTTTTTTGAAAGGTTTATATTAGAAAAGGCTACAATTTTTCTTTATCCGTTCGTATTAGGAGTTCTTTATCTGTATTTAATTCTTGCCTTTAAAAAAACCTTAATAAAAGCAAAAG
>CALGGL010000014.1 GCA_937915975.1 uncultured Lachnospiraceae bacterium
TGAGTTGTTCAAACACATACTGTTCGGTAAAGGTTCCCTTATACTCCTCAAAAACATTTTTTTTCAAAAGGATTTCAGACACCGGAGCATCACTTAACGCTCCCATAAGACCATGATCTAACATAAATAACTTGAAAGCCGAAAAATCTTCATAATACTTTAAGGGAATTCCTGCTTTACGAACCCTTGAAACCTTATAAATCATTCCTGCATCAATCAACCATTCAATCGCCGTTTCAAAATCCTTTGCACGACCACCCTTTTGCACATCTCCATATACAAATTTTTTATTATTTTTTGCAAGCTGTTGTGGTATAGAATTCCATACTTGATGTATTCTGCCAAGTATCTGTTTGTCAGCATGTTTTGATATATCAAGAGTATAATCGGCAAGTATTCTTTTCTGAACATCTCGTAAATCTGCTAAGTCTCGACCATTTAAGTACCCCTGAACTACCTCCGGCATACCTCCTAAAAAATAATACATTCTAAGTTCTTCAGTGTAAACTTCTCTTACACCTGAAAACTCGTCAAGTCGTCCGTTTTTTAATCTTTCATATGCGGCTTCGCCCAAATGTGCTCTTACAAATTCATAAAACGACAGTGGATACAATGTCATTTCATCTACCTTACCTACAGGAAAAGAAACACCCTTATGAATAGCCAGTCCCAGAAGAGAACCTGCTACAATAATATGATACTCCGGTGCATCTTCACAAAAATATTTTAAACTTGCGATAGCTTTGGGAGCATCTCCAACTTCATCAATAAAAATCAATGTTTTACCGGCAGTTATTTTTTTTCCGGACAAAAGCTCAATATCAGATATAATGCGTTCTGTTCTATATCCGTTTTCAAATATTTCCCTAATTCTTATATCCTTATCGCAATTCAAAATAATGTAATTGTCAAATTCATTTTTTGCAAACTCAGTTATCAGATATGTTTTCCCAACCTGTCTTGCACCCTTTAAAACAAGAGGTTTTCTATATCTGTTGTTTTTCCACTTAATCAAATTTTGATACAAATCTCTAACCATACAAGCTCACCTCTATAATAAAATAACACGCAAAAACAATAGTGTCAACATTTTTCGGAACGAATAATTCGATTATAGCACATTTTTCAGAATGAATCATTTGATTTTGTTACATTTTTTGGAACGAAACATATATAGCGTTTTATTGTGTAAATGTTCATAATGTTTATTTTTACAATATTCACATATACTTATTTATAAGTTTTTTACTATGCAGCACAATTTTTCCAAGTACGTTGTAAACGAGGTGATTTTATTATCAGTTATGAGCCGTTATGGCAAACCATGAAAAATAAAAATATAACTCAATATAAGCTGTTAAAATCCGGCATTGATAATAAAACCCTTGACAGTCTTAAAAAGGGAAAAAATGTCACCTTAAATACAGTTGAAAAGCTATGCCGAATATTAGATTGCGAGCCAAATGATATAGTAAAGTTTGATTATGATGAATAAAACGGACGATTATGGTTTTAATCGTCCATTTTAAATATTAATATATATTTATTCTATTTAAAAATATAAATATCACCATCAAACACTCCTTTTACGATAATGGATTCACCATCTAAGCCTCTTTACTTTCCTTATTAACGTAAGCATCTGTCTGATTCATAAAATGTGCTCCGATAAGTCCTACAGTACCTACAGTTACCAATGAAATTGTCATAATGATTGCCTTTGTTTTTTTCTTCATAATTTTTTCCTCCTATTATTTAAAAAAGTTATTTTTCTGCAACCTTTTTTGTTGCTTTCTGGTATTAAGACACATGAAAGTTTTAAATGGTTTTATAAAATAAAAAATTTTTAAAAAACAAAAATAAGCCCTAAGATTATTTCTTAAGGCTTATTTCTATTTTAATAGTAGATACATGTATTAATAAATGCTATAATAATTATGTTGTCTTCCCCCGCAACAGAAAGGGGGTGTTATTCTGATAGCGATATTCATTTCTTTTTTGGTTTCTGTTATGGCAGGTGTAGTTTGCCACTATATCTGCAAATGGTTAGACAGAGATGGCAAGGACAACTAACCTCGGAAGCACAACCGTAAATAGTGAAGAAAACCCACAAGCTGCAACTTGTGGGTTTTCGTTTTGTTATTCTGCTAACACATTCATTTCTTTTCTTGCCTATTGACAATATATCATATTCAGCAGACACAGTCAAGTATACCCAATTTTATATAACTTATTAATTAATACTTCAGTTAGAATAATGAGCCATTCCATTCTTTAATAAACACTTGACATTGGTATATATTCTATCTTTAATTCATTTTCATAGAAACTATTATCAATATCATTATACTCGTCTTGCGATATTTCTTGAATATCCTCGCCATTTGCTCCGATTTTATAGCATGCTCCGCTGGATGTATCCATTCTTCCTCCATCTATGAAGGTTAAAAAATCACCCTCATTGGTTAATTCATACTCTAAGTATTCCCATCCGGACATTTCATGTGTTAGAACACAAATATGTCCATTTTCAAGGCATATTACAACCTGTCTTATTTCTCCTATTTTGTTGATTATAGCAACTGGTGTTCCGCTAATGAAAGAAATAACCGCTCATATTCACTTATATACGAAAGATCCTCCTCAGGTTCCTCAACTACCTCCTCAATTGCTGCCTCAGTATCGGCTATGTCAGGTGTTGCCATAGTATCCACAAGCTCCTCCGTGGAAGTTATATCAGGCAAATCATGACTGTCATCGCCATCATCATTATATTTAACAAGCAT
>CALGGL010000015.1 GCA_937915975.1 uncultured Lachnospiraceae bacterium
CTACACGACGCTCTTCCGATCTGCAACCTTATAATATACTGTATAAGTTCCGGCACTCTTTTTCGAAATTTCCGAATAATTCTCCGTCCATGATTCATTATCCAGGCTATACATAAGAGTTCCGCCTGAAGTACTTCCCTGAGTAATCAACACCTGTTCTGTTCCATCGTATGTAAGGTCATTTGCGGCAGGGTTTGATATAACAGGAACTGCCTTAGATATAACTAACGTACCGTTCGCGTAACTGATCTCATAATTTGATGTAACATCCGTGTTTTCTCTCTTAATAGTTGCAGCACTCGGCGTAATCGTTCCGTTTGCAGTAGCTTCACTTGTGCTTGGTGTAAGCGTAACTTCCGTAAGTGTATCTCCGCTGGCAAGACCATCCGCTGTGGAATAATCTGCACCTGTTGCAATCGTGCTACCATATGTTATAGTCTGATTATTTGCAGTAATTGTTAAAGTTTTTTCACCTATCGTAAATGATGTCGTTTTCGCACTTGGTAATTTATAATTTGCATTCGAAAGACCGGTAGCTGTAGCTGTATATGTTCCGGCATTTGTCTGATCACCGTTTACGGTAACCGTACAAGTATCTCCTGAAATTAGACCTGTCGCCGTAGCTGTCGGTTTATGCGCACTTCCATCATAAGTAAATGAAGTGTCAGACCAGCTAAGCCCGACTTCTTTTTGATTTATGGTTATAGTTGAATTTACAGTAGTTGAATCATTATGATTGCTATCTCCGAAAACCTTTACATATACCGTTGTAGTACCTACATCGGTTCTGGTCGGATTATTAGTAGTCCATGTCGAGTTATCAGTACTGTACTTAATTGTACCACCGCTTCCTCCCGATACGGTAATGGAGTGAGCCGATTTATCATACGTTCCTGAATATGCCGTAAGTGTCGGTGCTGTTGATGCAGCTTTACCAACCGTAACGGTAATAGTCGACTCCTTATAGCCTTCGTTATAGTTACCGTTTCCTACCGCACTTGCTCTAACAACTACAGTATATGTACCTACCGGAGTTTCCGCAGCTGCTGTCAGAACTCTCGTAGAGGTATTAAGTGTAAAAAAAGTCACATTAGCGTTTGTTGACGAATTTTTCTGAGACTGTAAACTGTAAGTAACCGTTCCCTGTGCATTAGTTGCCTCAGCCAAAGTCTTTGTCTGGGCTGTAGTGGCATAGGTATAATTCCATGTTTGGTTTGTATAGGCAACCGGATTAGTTGCCTTACTTATAGTAAAATTAGTCGTAGCTGTTCCACTATTATAATTCGTTGTTTGAGCGATTGTTGCCTTAACCGTATAAGTCCCGGCGTTACTTGGCTTTGTATCAGAATATGTACTGTCAGCCGCTGTACTTACTTTGTACTCATATGATACCCCTCCATTACCACTATTTCCGGTAACACTTGGATTACTTGCGCTTCCTCCATAGGTCCAACCAGACATGGTAACTGTAGGACTTATATTTGCCCTACTTACAGTTAATGTGTATGATGCAGTTTTTGTTTCATATGTATAATTATCTGTATCTGCCACAGTTGCTGTAATGGTTGCACTTCCGGCACCTACAATAGTAACCTGACCCGTTGAAGAATTAACGGTTGCAACAGAAGTATTACCGGAACTATATGTTACAGTACCATCACCTGTTTTTGTCAATGAATTTGTAAAAGATGTATCCCCAAACGTTTTACTTACCGATGTGTTTGCATAACTGATACTGCCTGCTTCTGTAGTTTTCTTTGTCTCTACATCCAGAATGTAATTAGTAGTATCTATGCTCTTAACTATATATGTATTTCCATCATATATTGTATATGTACCTTCAACAGCTCCATTAATATAGTCACTATATATATTAGAACCAGCATAAATTAATGTTTGACCATCTTTTTTTATAGAAAAATTTTTAAAAGGAGAATCATTCCAAATAATATGGTCTGCCCCTCCATTAGAAAAATTTATTTCCTGTCCAACCGTCAATAGAGTGATTACATAATAAGAATAAATACCATCAGAAATGATATATGAAGGCGTTTCATCCGTCACCGTTATCTCATACTCCACACCATCAACAGTTATCTTCATCCACTCTTCCGAGGTAAATGCCTGATGTGCAGTCACTGTCCACTCTCCGCTTTCATATGAAGCAGAGAAAAGGCTCTCATCACTGACACTTACGGAAGTTATATCACTGTCTATGGCTGCATTTCCATCAGCCTTGGTTATTCCAACAAAAGAAAGTATGTCGGTAAGAGCGACTGAACTATCGCCCTGCATTACATACTGCTTTTCATCATAAGTAAATTCAACTGTATAGTATGAAAATCCGTCTGACTCAGCTATAACAGCCTGTCCCTCTTCGGTTATATCAAGGGCTTCGGCAGAAAGCTCGCCATTTTCCTCTGTTATATGATATACGTCTGCTGTTAAGTTCTCATTTTCTGCCTCTTCCAATGTAAAGCTTACATTCACTTTTTGTCCGTCGGCAGGCTGTATTTCATTCCCGTCTTTATCAAGTACCTTTATATCATAGGTATATGAAGCGGCTACATTTACGTTTTCATCACGTGCCTTATCTACCGCTCTGTCTACATCCTGCTGTTCCTCTTTTTTAACCTTTGATACCGAAAGTGTGCCCCCCCCCTCAGGAAATACTCCCTCAGGTGCGGTAACCGTGATAACAACTCCGTCTACTGTCCTCATGTCGGAAAATTCAGGCATGGTTGAAGAATCATCAGTAAATTTATCCAAATCCGCAGCTTCTTCCGCTGTTTCAATCGCTTCCTCTGAAGCTTCGTCCAAGACTTCAACAGATACATTTTGCTTGTCATCCGAAACAAACTCTTCTATATCTTCGACAACCTCATCCTGCTCGTCGTCCTCTGAAGTCTCTTCCGGTAGCTCCGTGGTTTCCTGTACTGTTACATTTTCCGCCTCTTTAATTGACATAGCGAACGCTGTAACATTTGAACCCGGTAAAACTAAAAGAAGACACATGATAATCGCAATTATCCTTGCCGGCTTCTTATGTTTGCCAAATTCAATTAATACTTTCTCATAAATTCTGTTTCTCATAAAAAGTTACCTCCATTAAAATAATAAAATGTCACAAGTAATATTTTGCTCGCGACTGGTTGCGAAGCAATTTTCCTTTTCGCGAGTTGCACCTCCTCGCATAGTCGTTTTGCCAAGATAAAGCTTTTAGACTATTTTACCCTAAGTAAAATTTTTTTACAATAACTTTACAGGTAAATTATTTGTAATATTCTCCCAGACTTATTCCATTTAAACCAAGTGGTATTTCATGGTCAAGTCCTATAAACTTTTCGCCGTCATTCCATAATACTTCTTTTACAAATGCATATTTTTCCTCATCCCAGGTAGTAAAGTCATCAAGCACCATTCCGCCTGTATCTCCCGAATTGGCATTAAAGCACCAGAAGGTATGGTTAAGCCGGTTTTCTTTAATCAATTGACGCATATAAGTCATCCAGGTAATATTGGGTTCAGTCATAAAGCCACCCCATTCTCCTATAAGAAGCGGTGCAATATTTTCTTCCTTTATGTAAAACCAGTTATCGTGCCAGCAGTCCTCCATCAGACTGTCAAAATCATAATCCCCTTCAAACCAAGGCTGTGCATATACTGTTGGTCCGTAGTCATGCGGTGAATATACAAGCTTATTCTGATATTGTCCTAAGTCTATAGGGTTATCCTTTACACCTCTTAAATTTCCACCCCACCAGTTAAAGTAGTAATCCTTCTCATCCGTTGATGAAAAGTCTCCGTTTTTCTTGATATCCATAGGATATATCTCGATACCCTCCACAAGTACAAGTACATTAGGATTTTTTTCAAATACTCTTTCAGCCGCCTGTTCTGCTACATATTTCCAATTGTTTGCATCCTTGGAATTATCCCATTTCGCTGCACCGTCGCCCTCGTAAGGCTTACCATGTGGCTCATTTTTTAAATCATAGGCTATGATTGTGTCATCGTTTTTATATCTTTCAGCCATCCATGAAAGTGCACTGTAATAATCTTCAACCGAAACACTATCCGTATACCAAAGGTTTACTATATGTCCGCTCGCATTGGTTTCAGCACTATGTATGTCTATAATAAGCTTAAGTCCGTTGGCACGACATTGACCTATAACATAATCAAATATCTGAAGACTGTCCATTCCTACAAGATAATCGTTGGTTGCCTGATTAAAATTTGCATCAGGATATTCACCATGCGACCACTGATTTATAAGCTGTGCAGACATGGGAACTCTTATAACATTAAAACCATGATTGGCTATTTCCTGAATTGATTGATTCAGGTCACTTGCCCAAAGTCCGTCAAAGGTATTGGTTCCGGTATTATATCCAAACCAGTTAATTCCCGTAAGCCAAACCTCATTTCCGTCCTTGTCAAGTATCCTACTGCCGTCCGTAAAAAGCCAATCATCCGTCGTAGGCTCGGGCACGTCCATGGAACCGTAGTCCACATCACGTTCTACATAGACATCGCTGGATGCGCTATTTGTGCCGTCTTGGTTATTTGAATTATCTGAATCAGAATTATTGTCAGACGAATCAGAATTATCTTTTCCATCTGTGTCGGCATTATCCGAACTATCAGATTTAACTTCATCATTAATAGTATTTTCACTTTGCTTATTATTACCATCAGCCTTATTATCTCTTTTTTTCTGTATAGACATGCCAAATAATGTGCCAAGTAAAAATGTAACGACAAAAGCTTGAATTATGATTATAATTACTAATTTTTTGTTCATTATTAAATCCTTTCTTTTATGAAGTATCTTTTCGATAAACATATTATAATGCCTATCGTTTCAAGTGTCTGAAACTTCATTACCGACTGACTGTCGCTTATTAAATAGCTTTCTGAGCTGCCAAAGTCCGGAAATTAAAAAAGGAGAAGTCATACCAATAGCCACTAGTGCAAAAACAATATTCATATCACTTGTGCTATCTACATGATACAATTCATTGATATCACTTGCAAAACATATCCATATAGATGAAACAAAATCCAATAGTCCGTGGAGAATGACTCCCGGAAGTAGATTATCTGAACGATAATATATTACTGCAAGCAATACTCCGATATTCGTGGCATAAATCACTTGTGTTACTGTTGATACAATAAGTGTTGGATATATTATTAGATTTACAATATGTACTACACCAAATACAAGAGCTGATGCAAATACAGATTTATATATTCCTTTCTTATCCTCACCAAAGCTTTCTCTGAACACTCCGAATATCATACCCCTATACATAACTTCTTCAACAATTCCGATAGATAAATTTGTAAAAATGGTGAGCACTACATAAGGAAATGCTTCAGAAAAGCCAGTTTCAGGCTTATGGTAAGCTATGATCAGATTCACTACAATGGCGATACACATTACTAACCCATACCAAAATATACCTCTAACAAGATTTTTCTTACCGAAACCTACTTTAATTTTTAGGATCTTGATAGTTAGCAGCAGAAAAACAACAATCCCAAAAATATTGTGTACCAGAGTTACTATACTGTCAGCCAAATAATCCTTGCCCCACTCCACCTTAATTAATAATCTGTCAACAATATTCCAAAACAGGATATTAACTGCAATTAATATTATTGCTACAACAACTTTAACATTTTTATTATTCATTTTTTGCTCCTACGTTTATCTTTTCATATAGAGTTTGCTTAATATGAAACTCCTCACACAGATTATCTATCTCTTTTTTAATCTCCTGCTTCTTTTCGGCAGGTAATTCATTCTTTCTCTTAACTGCCCTAATCAGCAGGTTCTTGGGAGAACTGTCATAGTCTACAAATTCAAGAATCTGCGACTTATAACCACAGTATTCAAGGACATTTGAACGGATTGTATCGGTCATAAGAGCCGATATACGCTCCTTAATAATTCCATGTTTGGTTAGAATTGAAAGATCATCCGTCGCTATCATGGAATTAACCTCTTTCTGACAGCAAGGCACAGACATTATAATTCCCACATTCCAATTGATTGCATTATATAAGGCATAATCCGTCGCCGTATCGCAGGCATGAAGGGTCACCACCATATCCGCGCCGTCGCTTTCGTAGTCGGCGATGTCGCGAAGATAGACAATCATCATGCAGAGGTCGGCGAACGAACTTCCACCTTCGGAAAGCAGTGCGTGGATGTTTTCAAGCATGCGGAGGGTTTGCCTCCGGATGTCGCCAACATACAAAACATCCCCTTTGTTGCCGATGCTTGCGGTGCCGGAAATGAAAAGATGGCTGCGATCGCCGTATTTCACCCTTACGCCGCGTTCGAAGGTGACGCCGTATTCGTAGGTTGGATTAAGGTGATCCTTTGCGTATAGGTATTGTTGCTGGGTCGGTTTGATGCCGTCGATTGCGTAGGCGTCGAATTTGACGATTCCTTCCGGATTTGCTCCTTTCCCCTCGATGCCGGTGCTCGCGATGTAGTGAGTGGAAGGGGTGAGGTTCAACCCTTCGAAGTTGTCTTTCCTTGCCACCACCACGCCATGATAGTTCACATCAACGTTTTGCACGAAAAACCATGTCCTTATGCAATTATCTGCAAGGTTGATTCCCATTTTCGAGAGGCCGGTTTCGTATTCCGTGAGGATTTCCTTCGTCTGATTGTAGGAGTTGTTGGGTGATTGGAGTGATTGCCTATTGCCCGTCCAATAGTGCGTATATCCGTTGTGGCGAGAGGTGAAGAAATCTTCCGCCTTGCTTGTTTCAGTCCCTTTTTGTTCGTAGCACCAAAATGCCACCTTCGTGTGAGGTGCCAATGGGGCTTGCTGGACGAGGCAATAGGCACAGTCGGAAAATTCGCTTACTTTTGTCAACGTCCCTTGGTTGGCAATGTCGGAGAAGAAAAATCGCAGGAATATAGGCTGGTAGTCGGGGTTTTTCATCCGCCATTCTCTCCATGCGGAGAGAAGTTTCGACAACTGTTTTTCGAATGATTCCGGATGCTCTACGATGGGCGAGAAAATAGAGTGGCGTTCGGTTACATCGCCTCTCTCAAAT
>CALGGL010000016.1 GCA_937915975.1 uncultured Lachnospiraceae bacterium
CCGATCTACCACCTTCCATAACAGCTACGCATGAATTTGTTGTTCCTAAGTCAATACCTATAATTTTACCCATTTTTAATTCCTCCCTAATTTTATAAATAAAAATATTAATTAGCTACTTTGACCATGCTGTGTCTTAAAACCTGGTCTTTATACATATAACCCTTTTGCATTTCCTCAGCGACTACATTTTCACCAAGATTTTCATCTTCAATATGAATTACCGCGTTGTGCAATTCAGGATTAAATTCTTTGCCTTCTGCATCCATAGGTGAAACACCTATTCCTTCAAGGGTTACCATCAGTTGACGGTAAATCTTGTCAACACCCTGCTCAAAGGCTCTTTCCTTATCTTCCTCAGGAATACTTGCCATTGCTCTTTCAAAGTTATCAACCACCGGCAAAAGCTTTTCGAGAACATCCTTGGCTCCAAGATCAAACATTTTGCTGCCTTCCTTTTCTGTTCTCTGCCTTGCATTTTCAAACTCTGCCAGAAGTCGTTTATACTTCTCCTCGTTGCCCTGTGCAAGCTCCTTATACTTATCAAGCTCAACCTGCATCGACTTGCTGCCTCGTCTGCTTCCCTTCGGGACAGGCTTTGGTCTGGCTGATTCTGCTTTTTCTTCGGACACATTTTCGACCTCATCAATCTTTACATCCGTGCCCTCAACAGTTTCCTCTTCGGAATCCGCCTTAACCTCTGTTACATCTCCTTCTGTGGCAGTTGCAACAGTTGCTTTTTTCTTGGCAGTTTTATTCTCAACAGCTTCCTTATTTTCTGCTGACACATTTTTCTTAGCCATCATCATTCACCCCTTTGCGCTTATTAAATATATCATCCAACTCAATGGTTAAATTCTTTAATGTGCTTACAACCTTTTTATAATCCATACGCTTCGGTCCCAATATACCGATTGTACCTGTCGCACCCTCCGGCATCTTGTAGGTTGCTGTTACTATCGAACAATCCTCCATATTTGAAACGGTATTTTCTTCACCTATATATACCTGTATGTCATGGGAATCATCCTTGTTACCCGTGGTCTCCTCAAGCAGATGTGAAAGCTCTTCCTTATCCTCAAACTTTTCAAGAAGTTCACTGGTCTTGCTTATATCCCCTATCTCAGGATACTTAAGAATGTTTGTTGCACCGCTTGTATATATTTCAAGCTCATTTGCCTCATGAACCGCTTCGATTATACCCTGGAAAATCTGGTCAAGAATTATGCTATACTCACCGGATTGCTTCTTCATGGCATTTATCATTTCCAGATTGATATCCTCAAGAGAAGCTCCCTGTAAAAATGTATTAAGCAAAATGTTAAACTTCAGCACATCCTCATTATCAAGGATTGTATCTATCGGAATTATCTGATTTTTTATCAGATTACCCTCGATTACTATAACCGCCAGAAGTGTCGCTTCATCAACCTTGGAAAGCTGTATGAATTTTACCGTCTTTCTATATTTGGGAGCCGTAACAAGTGTTGCATAATTGGTGTTGTATGCCAGCACCTTCGCAACCTGTTTTAAAAGGAGCTCCATCCGGTCAACTCTTTCGAGCAGTGTACTCTTTTCAACCTCTGCCTCTTCCTTTTCTTCCATAAGGTTATCTACATAAAATCTGTAGCCCTTATCTGTAGGAATTCTTCCTGCTGACGTATGCGGCTGAACTATATATCCAAGCTCCTCCAAATCCGCCATCTCATTTCTGATGGTTGCCGAGCTTAAGTTCAAATCATTGAACTTTGAAATGGTTCTTGAACCAACCGGCTCGCCTGTTTCAAGGTATGTCGCTATAATTAATTTAAGAATTGTCTTCTTACGTTCATCAAGCTCCATTCAATCATCCTTTCTGATTTTATTAGCACTCAAATCTTTCGAGTGCTAACTCTAAAACATAATCTAACACTATGCATGAGTTTTGTCAAGCATTTGTGGGAAAAAAATATTTTTTCTATATTTGGCAGGAGTGGTTAGAGAGTATGGACTATCAAGTCAAAGGACAATATCAGGCAGGGGTACTATAAAACTTGCCAACAATTTGTTAAATCAGTAACTCATACTTTTGTTATTCGCACGAAAACGATGAACTCGCTTCGCTCAAACAAATCGTTTTCTGAGCGAATTCCTTCAAGTACTCGTTGCTGATTTTACACAAATCGGGCAAAATGTTTTTTTAGTACCCCTGCCTGATACTGTCCTATACGTTGATAGTCCCTCTCTAACCACTATGCTACGCATATTTAAATTAAGTGTCTAAAGATATTTTTCATTATTTCACCTCACATTCAGCTTTATCCGCCGGTATTTTAGCTTATGCTTCTAATTGATTTTAAGAAGATAAAGTTAGACGGAAATACTAATATCAGACAAACTATAAGCAGCATTACTCCTCCGTTTGAGAATCCTTATATGGTGTGCTTTCACCGGTCCAGAAATAATCCTCAGGAATATCTATTATCAAATCTGAATTTTTATTATATGCAATCAAACCACCGACTCTTTCTGTCGCTGTCTTAGCTTCGTGGGTTTCGAATTTATTATCACCTTTAGAATTCTTCGAACAGCCACAGACTAAAACCAATGCAAGAACAATAACCAATAAAATTTTCTTTTTCATATAATCCCCTCTTTCTTACTTTACCAACAATCCCAATTTTCACTATTCCTAATGCTATTAAAGAAGATTTTTATCCTTCTTTCATATTTTATTATCAACCACAATCGGCTCTACCCACGCATCGCCATCCGGCGATACATATACATTCGCATAATCATCACGTATGGTAAGAAGCATTTTCCTGTTCTTGAAATCGTATTCGTGAAACTGAAACCAGAGATATAGCTCCGACTGCGCGGTCTTTATCTCACTCGAATAAGGGTCAATATATGTAACCTTTATGCGATATGCTCTGTTCTTTGCTCTATATCGTGTTTTTTTTAATTTCTCCGGCGAAAGCTCTCTGCCCAATATATACGGTCTTTCCTCAATTAATATTATATCACCCTTGATACATTCATTTTTAAACATTTCCTGCATATATTGAATCTTCTTCTTTGCCTTTTTCACGGTTGTAATATCTGATAATATAAGTCCTGCGATAATTATCACATCACATAACAAAAAAGGCAGTATAGCAGAATAATCCACTCCATTCTCTTGTGTGGATATCACAACAAATGTTACAATAAAGGCACTCCATATTCCCAAAAATACAGCAATTATAGTTCCAGCTTTTTTATAGCTATAGCCTACAGGATATATTTTATTCAACAGATATCCTCCTAATCTACAAACATTAAACAACCTTGTTATTCTGCAAAACTGCGATTGAAATATAATGAAGCACTTCAAACTCCTCCGGTGCTTCCTTCTTAAGCATGGCCATGTGTTCCCTGTTCCATTCTTTAAGCTTTTCTTCGGAAAGCGACGCACCCACACCTCTGCATGCACGCATACGTCCATTCCAGCTTTCTCTTGTAAAAGGAACCTTGACCAAAGTTTCTTCTTGGTCAATTATTTTAAAATCATCCGTATACTCATCAGGCACCCATACAGGATGAACCGTGTCACCCGCACCTGACCAGTTCGGACTGTATTTTAAGATAATCTCTTCACTCTTTCCTGCAATTTCATCTTCAAACGGAAGCCATCCCATATACAAAATCACAAACTTTCCGTCAGGTTTTATTATGTTTTTTAGCTTTGGTGCAAGTTTTTTGTGATCAGGATACCAGATACATTGACAAGCTGTTACAACGTCAAAGCTATTGTCAGGAAAATCTATCTCCTCTGCCGGACAGGTGAAAAAATCTATATCCATACCGGCTGCTTTTGCCATAGCCTTTGCCTCTGCAATTTGGTTTTCGGATATATCAGTACCCGTCCATTTAGCACCGTACTTATACATATTTCTCGGTAGGACTCCGGTGCCGGTTCCGATATCAAGAACATGCTGTCCGTTTATACATAAACCTTTATCTACTATTTTTTTATAGAATATATCCGGATATATATCTCTGTACTTGGCATAATCCTCTGATGTCTTTCCCCAGTCAAACGGATTACCACTATCAATTTTGTCATTCTTTATCATTTCATTTCCCCACTTATTTCTTTTTAATCTTAAGCGTCTTCAAATACTCCTTTTGCTCCGGGGTTATGCGGTAGCTCTCGCACGCCTTTTGGATTGCCTTGTTGTGTGTCCAGTTATCCAGCTTTTTTTCTTCTATATAAGGCAGTATGCTTTCATACTGTTTTGCAAGTGCGGTGGCAAAATACCAGGCAATCATCATATTGATATAGTACTCCTCTGAACGAACCGCTGCTACGAGCTTTGGATATTTTTCATCATAATCATCATCCAGATAATGCTGCATAAGCATACCGATTGCAAATCTTACAGTATAGGTATGCTCTGATTTTATCCACTTTTCTATGTACGGTAACAGTTCTTTTTTATGCTTCTTAAATACCTTTGGTGAGGTCTGGTCACAGGTTGCCCAGTTATTTATATAGGGAAGAAACTCTTCAACCTCTTCTATACAAAC
>CALGGL010000017.1 GCA_937915975.1 uncultured Lachnospiraceae bacterium
TGTCAGAATCATTTCCTTCACAATCCTGAGCAGTTCCAAGCCCGTTCACCTCAAAATCGGATATAGTTACATCTGTTGCGCGGTAGTTAAAAACCACAACCGTGCCGTCAGGCTTATTAAGCTTCATCATGCTTCCGCCACCACTTCTAAGTGATGACACAAGCCCCGGATAGTCATCAACATTAATATAAATTGTTTTATCCGCATATGTATCAGGTATATTGATAACAAACTTTCCCGCGCCGTCAATCTCATAAAGCCCTGTTAAATCAAGTGCATCTTTTCCTGCAAGATTTGCGGACCATGAGCTTGCGGAATCCAACATATCTTGAATACTGCCGTCAATATCGGACTTTGCCTTTATGGAAGCCCTTATATCCTGATTGGTTCTTGTTCTGTTGGTATTATCATATACATCCTGTGTTGTATCAAGATAATAAACCTGCTTTTCTCCTGCAGCATCCAGCGTTCTGTGAATTCTTGCTCCAAAATCAAGCTGACCTGATGCCGCATCAAGCTCTCCGACCATAATCCATACCGGCTCTGTACCGCAAAGATCTATCTCATTTGCCTGACCGTTTGACTGATTAAGAGTCTTAACCGCCACTGTAGTTTCCATATGACTTGTCTGATTAATTTTTTCAGCAATAAGTCCATAGTTTGATCCACGACCAAGTATGGTGCTGTAGTTAACCGAGCTCGCCGCATCCTCACTTGCTGCCTTAACCGCTTCCATGCTTCTTTCGGTTCCACCTATGCTAAGCATACCGACTGCCACCATAGCCGCAGTAGCAAAGGATAAAACCCTTTTTAAAATCCTTTTTGTTCTCCTCATTAGCCTTCCTCCCTGTAAATTAATAGACAATATTTCAAATTCCCCTTTTGAAACAGATAACAAACCTACTGTATCTATAATAGAATAGCACGTAAACGCTCATACATCAAGCATTTACGTGCTTTCTCCGTCAATTTCATCAAATTTAACAAGCAAATTTGTGCAAATTAAACTATTAACTTTTCTCTTTAACATACGAAAAGAAGGGACATATATGTACTAAGCATAGCGTGAACGATAGTGAGCTATGCGTGTACATATATGTCCCTTCTTTAGTATATCTACATAGTAACAAATATGAACTTGCATACAAAGAGCGCAGCAATTATGGTTACCACAATATCCTTCTTAGTGAACTTGCCACTGAAGAGTGTTATTATCACATATGCGATTGCTCCAAGTCCGATACCGTTTGATATGGAATAAGTAAGCGGCATCATTATAAGTGCGAGAAATGCAGGCACTGCTGAACGCATATCATCCATATCAACATTTGCAAAGTTCTTAGCCATAAGAACACCTACGAAGATAAGAGCAGGTGCTGTTGCACAGCTTGGAATAATGCTTGCAAGAGGGCTTAAGAATAAGCATACCACAAAGCAAAGTGCTGTAATTACACTTGTAAGACCTGTTCTACCGCCGGCACCTACACCTGAAGCAGACTCGACAAAGGTTGTACATGTTGAAGTACCAAGTAAAGCACCGGATACTGTACCGATAGAGTCACACATCATTGACTGATTAAGTCTTATAGGATCCCCGTTTTCGTCAAGCATACCTGCCGATGCAGCGGTACCGTAGATTGTTCCTACGGTATCAAACATATCTACAAGACAGAATGCAATTATAAGAACTATAGCAGCAAATATACCGCCTATAAATTCTCCGTTAAAGGCTGCATCCCATGCATTACCGTTAAATAATCCGAATCCAAAAAATTAAATGTCGAAACAAATAATATATATAAATGGATGCTAACTTGATAACAGTAAATCTTGATTACCAACAAAGATTTTTTTATTCTTATCAAAATATTAGTCCTAATGTAAAAATAGGCACTTTAATCAAAGATTTTATTTCGAAACTCAATTTAGATATAAACGAAATTTTTTTTTGGCGGGTGGTGATAATATTTTGAGCGAAGATTTCGATAAGCCTATTTCCTTTTATACAAAAAATACGAATGTTTTATCTATATTAGTAAATAATATGAATAATGAATTTTCTTTTCATAATAATGCTCCAATAGATTCACGAAATAATTTACCAAATAGAAATCAAGTAGAAACACTACAAAGAACAAGAAATGATGAAGACAGTTTTTGTGAAAAATATAAAACATTAATAATAATTATTATTATTGTTGTTTTAATAATTGTAGTTGTTCTTATAATATTATTTACAATTATTTTAAAAAAAAAAATATAAAGAGGAAAAAAAATTAATTTGCTTATCTTATAGTAATATAACGTATAATGATTCTTTTAGGGAATGTCTAATTTGTAATGAGGATTTTGCTTTATATGAAGGAAAATGTATTCCTTATGCTTTTTATGCTACTTATTATGTTGATATTTTTTATGAACATATAAAATTATTTAATCAAGAAAATATAAATAATTTATATAAAATAAAAATAGAAGATGAAATGACATCTCCTATTTCTTATCACAATTTCAATCCTTTTAAAGACAATAAAGTTTATTTTTATTTTCATGAAAATTGCGAAATTTCTTTGGCAAATATGTTTCGAAATATTAAAAAATTAATTAATTTCTATTTTAACAACGATTATATAAATGATTTTAATATAGTTGTTAAAATTATTTTTTAACCAAAAATTTGAAATAATATGGGGATTGGGGATTGGGGATTGGGGATTGGGGATTGGGGA
>CALGGL010000018.1 GCA_937915975.1 uncultured Lachnospiraceae bacterium
ATATCCAGACGACTCAAAAATTCGGCATTAAAATAACACCAGTTCCAGAGACGGATATTCATAAAAAATAATAATCCCCAATCTCTAAATTTAGTTGTATCCTTTATTGTTAAAGTTGTTGTTTCCTGATTTAATAAAAGCTCAGTTGCAGTAGTCTGAATGAGATTTGCCCTTTTTAAATATAATTCATGAGTTAATGTATTAACATTTATATAATAATTTATTTCAACGAAATCAACAGCACAAGATAAGAAATTCCATTTATTTATTAGAATTGTGGTAGTTAATTTTCTTGGTATACTTCCATCTTCGTTTAAATATGGAACACAATGAAATTCATATACATTATTTCCAAAAGGTTGACTTCCCTTTTCAACTATTATTTTACTATGTCCATCCCAATAAAATTCTATTCCACCAAATCTTCCTTCTATATAATTATATGCATCCGTATCAGCAGAAACTATATCAAGAAAGGTCAGTTTTTTCAGATTTGAAACCGGACTTCCGTCAAAGCTTCCCGCTCCGTTAAGATCCAAAAACCTAAGCTCGTCGCAGCTTCCCAAGGCTTCTATGCTTTTTAGTTTATTGTTATTAAAGCATACCCGTACCAGATTCTCCTTATTGGATAAGGCTGATATATCCTCTATACGGTTGCACTGAAAATCCACATATTCAAGCTTATCCAGATTCTCAAGCGGAGAGATATCCTGTATCTGCTCACCTACTATGATAACCTCCTTAAGATTAGGCATATTCTTAAGATCCGACAAATCTGTCAAATCTCCTATTTTTCCGTTATTTGAAAAGCTTTCCTTCGCCGTATCTATCTCATAATAATTTGGATATACCGTGTTTACAATTATATATATGCCCGTTACTTCTTCCAAATCCTCGTAGGTAATGCTGCCGTACGGTTTATCTATGGATGCCCTAACCGCTTCTTCTATAAGCGGATCCGCAAACTTATATGCCCACTTGCTCTTTAAGAAGGACAATATACAGGTAGCTATCACGCATATAACCGCCACAGCTATTGTAAGTCCAATGAAAAACGCCCTTATGTTTCTCTTTTTCCTTCCTTTTTCATCATAAGGCTCATACAGCTTTTTCAAATCCGAAATAAGCGCATCATCATTTTTGTATCGCTTGTCAGGCAGAAATTCCGTACATTTCTTTGAAATTTTCTCCAAACCCTTCTCAGAATTTTTCAACGGTTCTGCCCTGCCCGTCATCATCCATGCGAGCACAACACCGTAAGAATATATATCGGAACGAATATCCGTCTGCATAAATCCATACTGTTCGGGAGCAGCATATCCTGCCGTTCCTCCAATGGTTGTATCAACAGGCTTTCCCTGCTTATACCTTCTGCTTATCTCAAAATCAATAAACGCTATGTTTCCATCGTCTTTAACTATTATATTTTGCGGTTTGATATCTCTATGAATTATAGCCGGATTAAGAGAATGAAGCTCTCTCATAGCATACGCCAGCCTGATAGCCAGCTCAAGCTTGCTTTTATAATCTAATCTTTGCGCACGTAAATACTCATCAAGAGAAATACCCTCGACATACTCGCGTATCACTATATAATAATTGTCATTCTTGAATTCTTCTATGAATCTTGGAATCTGTGTGCTTTCCGTATCCTTTAAAATATTATTCTCATTATTTTCATATAATATATTATTATTTGAGAAGCATTTTGCCACTACCTTTTTTTGATTCTTCTTATCCTCCGCAAGCAGGGCATATGATTTTTCGGTATTGTTAAAGCATTCTACAATCGTATATTTTTCCAAAAACTCTTTAGGAAAAGTTCTTTCAAATTCAAGATCAAAGTTTTCTAAAAATTTTTCCTTGTCTTTCACAGACGCATACCCCATTACCAAAAAGCTATGCACCCAGCATAGGTAACTCGCTATCGCAGAGCAAATCCTGCGTCTCCATAATACTCATTTCATGAGATACTGCATATATAATGATTGCGTCTCTTTTTATCTTTGGATAAAGTACACTCTTACCTGCGATATTGAGCATTCTCTGTGTCTCATCAAGGGAGAGTCCAAACCCAAATGCTATCTGTAAAAGCTTATCTCTTGAAGGCGTTCTCGTACCATTAAAAATCTGATGTCCGTAGGTTCTCTCTATCTGTGCTTTATTTATAACTCTTTCAGGAACAGTATTCCTTTCTTCACAAAGCTTCATAAGATATTCGGCTATGGTACATTCATAAAAATCCGTCTCATGCTTATCTAAAACAGTATTTATATTCTTCCCTTTTGTAAGCTTATTTAATAATGAGTTTGTCGAAACTCCCATAAATAAATCCCCTCATAAAAAAATGTTATAAAAGTTCGTAATATTATATATCATTTTTTTATCCAAAAGGTGTGCTTATTGCACACGTTGTTTTTATCATATCATTTTTAAAAAATATTATCAAACAACAGCTACAAGAATAGATATAATCAAAGCTGTAAAAAGTACTATAAATATATCTATTATTATTACACCCACAACTCTTTTTATGCCGGATTTTCTGTCAAGCCGGCCGATTTTATTTTGCCAATCAAGATAATTACAGGAAAACAAAAAAACGGCAAAAAGCCCAAGCGAAAATCCTATCCTGTTGGCATTTAACTCAAAGGTCTTATTATCACTTATATAATTATCATGCTTATAGGTTATCGTGCAGTATATTAAAAAAGCATATACAAAAATCGCCGCCAACATATGCATGGGATTTTTCTTTCTGAAGCCCGGCAATGTGTAAGACCTTTTTTCGTAAGTCACATCCGACTCTTTATTAACAACAATTTGATTAAGATAAGCCTTGATTTCATCCACACTTTGAAATCTTTCATCAGGAGCAAGCTTCGTACATTTATCGGTTAAACCTGACAGTTTACCGGAGGAAATGCTACATTTTTCCATTATATTTTTTATGGTTGCTCCCAATCCGTAAATGTCTGTTCTGGCATCGCTTTCACCGAAACCAAACTGTTCCGGAGCAGCAAAGCCCGCAGTTCCCATAATAACGGTATCCTTACTTTTTACTCCGGTATAGTTCCTTGAAATATTGAAATCTATAAGATACGTTTTCCCGATATCACTTATAATTATATTATCAGGCTTTATGTCCCTGTGTATTATCGGTGGATTAAATGAATGAAGTCTTGTCAATATATCAACAAGCTTAATTATTATACTTATCAGCTTTTCTTCTGTTATAGCATTTTTCTCAATATATTCCGACAAAGAAACTCCCTTTATATATTCTTCAGCTACAACCAGCATTTTTTCGTCATCAACACATGTATGATATATCTCATATATCTTGGGAATACCCGTTATATCCTCATTTTTTAATGTGTCATATATATTTTCATCAAAGGTTTTTAGCTGCTTTAGGATATATTTCCTTTTATCCATTTTATTGATTACAATATATGTATCGCTTGAATCATTTAATCCTGCGATATACTCATATGTATTTGATATATAGTCATCCTTCCATAAGGACGGCTGATTATTTATTTTTTCGTTTTGTTCAAGCATAGTTTCATCCTTTATATCAACAGACTTGCTTAACTTTATATTTTATCTGAAGATTTACCGGTATTTCTTGCATTTTTTATATCCTTAAGATATGATTTGATTATAACATTACGGAGGATTTACATCAATGAAAGAAGTAATAAAGAAAAAGACCATAGAGCTTCTTGACATCTTAAGTCAGGCAGAAAATTCAGAGGCTTTAAAAAAATATTTAGAGGATACTGCCGATTGTAAAGAACTGAATTTTACTGATTATTTTAATGAGATTTTAGTTAAAAAGGGAATTAATAAATCTGATATGGTTACCCGCTCCGGCATAGAAAGAACATATCTATATCATATACTTAGCGGCGACAGGGTTCCGGGAAGAGATAATGCCCTGCGCCTTTGTATAGGAGCAGGGCTTAAGCTTGAAGAAACCATGCGTTGTCTTGAGCTTTTATCAGCGGGTATTCTTTATGCAAAAAACAAACGCGATTCCATAATTATTTATTCAATCAACCGTGGATTATCCGTTGATGAAACCAACTCTCTTCTTTATGAACATGATGAGCCTCCACTAAAGTAAACTCATTTTTTACTTGGTTGAAAAGCTTATCGGTTCAGATGTTTCTATTCTGTTATAGCTGTTGGCATCAATTATCTTAAATACAAGTTCTATATCATCGACACTTGTAATATTATTGTCCTCAAGGTCGCTTGACAAAATTGTTATCTCATCTATAGCCTTCTTACCGTCATATACATTTGCCGAAAAATAAGGAGTAACCATAAATCCGTTTATCGACATATCATCGCACTGAACTATAACATTTTGTCCGCTTGTGTTTTCTATATAAAGTAAAACTCCCGCTCCCCAGAAGGATTTTTCATCAACATACTTTCCGACAATCCTTATACCATTGCTGTTAAAAAGCTCCTGACCCGCGTCATTTGGGGTAGTGTCGATTTCATTTATTGCAGAGGTTTCTATCGTTACACAATCAAAATCCTCTATAGTCATATAAGTATCCGGATCAAAGGTATGAAAATAAATTTCCACCTTTCCAACATTATCTATACCGGCAGCCTCAAGCTCGGAGCTTGAAAGATACATCATCTCATTTGACTTTTTACCGGCAGCAACTGTCGATGTAAATAAATCAAATATCATATAATCATTTACGATAAGCGCCGTACATCCAAGACCGATTGACTTATCCGAATCATTTTCTATCAAAAGATTGATTCCGTCACCCCATATACTATCTGTCTTATATTCGGTAGCGGTAACCTTAAGACCGTCCTTTTCAAAAAGAAGCTGTTCCTCAATCGTTACCTTTTCTGATGTCTGTCCGTTTTTATCTGAAGCTTCTTCATTATCATCTGAATCATTATTATCTTTATCATCCGATGTATCACCTGCCACTATATCCTTTTTTCCTGAATCTTCTTTATCCTTTTTTCCTGCCGATGCTATGGCACCTAATACAATAATCACAATCAGTACGACAAGCCAAGTTTTTTTCTTCTTTTTTCTCATAATAAAATCCCTCTCTTTCGATATATTTTTATAATAATACATCGAAAGAAAGGGATTTTGGTGTACTCTGTGTACACAAATTTATGTTCTTAAATTACTATTTACATGCCTTTCTCCTTAAGCCTCTCCACCAGCTTCACATAGAACTCTCTGACATCAAACCCGTCGATATTCTCGCGATTTAGATCTATCATATCGCCATGGGATATACCTCTCTTATATTTGTTCTCAAGGAAGGTATAATCCTCTCCCCATTGGAATGAATCTTCTCCTACAAGGCCGTCATTTCTGCCATCAAAATGCTTAACCAGGTGATAGCTCATATTAAGCGGAAATGCACCGCTTGCCGCTTCCTTCATTACCGAACCTATACTCTGCGTATAAATTCCGGCATTCTTATAATCATAGTTTTCAGTCAGCTTGGTTATTTCACTGCATCCCGATGCTGTAAGGTCGGTAACCGCCGCGATAAAGTCCGGATTTTCATCTCCGAGTTTTTTCAGTGTGCTGTTATAAACAGAAGCTACCTTGTTCTTTAATCCCTGCGGTGCCTTACCCATCAGGTAATCTGCAAATTCACATCCTCTGTGTGGGGTGTTTATAGTAGTAATTGATGCCACGCATGGTGCAATATCTGTAGTCACCACTGCGGTTTTTATATCAAGTCCGCCTTTGGAGTGCGCTATAACATTTACCTTTTCACAGCCTGTCTCTTCTACTATCTGTCTTATCCTTGCTGCGAGTTCCTTCGCACTATCCGTAACCGCTGCTGCCGACTGATGCTCCCCGTAATATATCGTCGCTCCATTTTGGGAAAGCTCCTTCGGTATTCTGCCCCAATAATTAAGATACTTGGAATCTCTAAAAAAGACTCCATGCACCATAAGTATAGGATATTTTGTCTTGCATATCTGCTGATCACGCCTTTTCTTATTAAGCTTTAATTTCTTTTTCTCAAATCTTGCTTCTTTACCCGTAATCCTGATTATAGCCGAAAGCGCGATAAGATGAGCGATAGGAATCATGCCACATACAATTCCGATTATCCTCATCTTTATACCAAGCTGCACAGAGGTAAGATAGACCATTATGATTCCTATCCAGAATATAATAAACTCAATTAAAACAATAAGCAGTATCAAACCCCAATTCTGCTTGAAAACCTGCTTTATCCCATCCTGTGCAATCATCGCAATAAGTCCTACACCTATAACAAAAACCGATATAATAAATACAAGCAACAGCTTGTTGCCAATCCCAAGTATATTCAGTCTTTTCAGTGTTTGATTTTTCTCTTTTCGTTTGTCGTTCATAAAAACAACTCCTCGTATATTCACTTATTATTTTATTTCTTATTTTCTCTTATACTCTTTTTTACTACTTTTTCTGTTAATTTTAAACTTTCTAAATATGCTCTTTCAACAGGTGATATGGTATTTTCCTGATATTTTCTATACTCATCATTTGCCTTTTTCATCGCCTCCTCATGACTAACCTTACCTGCATCATTAAGCAATTTTCTATTTCCTGATGTAAGAACAGCATCTAACTGATTTACATAATCGCTCATATACATAGGTTTATGTTCAATAGCATTTATTTCTGCCAAATCAAAATAACCCGACACTAAATTATTTAATATCTTAAGTTCACCCTCTTTAAGATAATTTTTTGCAATACCTATGTCTTTTACAGAAGGTAACTCTCCCGAAAATGTAGTAAGCCCCATAAACGGCTTCTCTGCATCAGCACGTTCATAAATTACCTCTGCAGCTGTATGACCATGTGCTGCATAATGAAGCTTATTCTGGACAATCTTAAAAAACCTGATTGATTCTTCACTTTTAGGATCAAAATCCACACTGGTAGCATATAAATCAAGCACTTGACGATACATCACTTTTTCAGACGAACGAATATCCCTTATACGGCCGAGAAGCTCTTTCCAATAATTTCCTCCACCATTGCCTTTTAGACGCTCATCATCCATCACAAAGCCTTTTATTATGTATTCTTTTAATCGTTCTGTTGCCCATTGTCTAAACTTAGTAGCTATTGACGATTTTATGCGATAACCCAAAGAAATAATCATATCTAAGTTATAGAATGGTATTTCTCTTGCAACTTCACGTTTACCCTCCAATCGAACTTGTCGGAAATTCCGACAAGTTGAATTTTCTATAAGTTCATTTTCTTCATATATATGCTTTATATGTTCAACAATATTTGTTCTGGATGTTTTAAACAATTCTGCCATTTGTTGCTGTGACAGCCATACAGTTTCATCCTCCATTTTTACATTTATTTTAGTCAAACCATCTTCTGTCTGATAGATAATTACCTCTCCTCTATTCTGTTCTTCCATAATCATCCTCCAATTTACAACTTATTTTTCAAGGCATCATAATAAGCCTTATACCTGTAAGCAGTTCGAACACTTATATTATTTTTTTTTGCATTTTCAACAATCGTCATTCCCTTTTCATGAAGAACTGCAAAATCATTATAAGAAGCCATCCACTTATCATTATGCTTCTTTCTGCCACTCATTTTTCTATTTTTTAACTCCTCAATCTCAACTTTAAGCTGTTTATTTTCCTCTTCTAATTCTTTTATCCTAAGAATAGCTTCATCATAAGTTTTAATTTTCATAACACCCACTCCTCCTTTTAAATTTGTATACAATCCAAATGACATATTGATTATGTCACATATATTACAGTAACGCAAATTTGTTGTCAATACCATTTTGTCATTTTATTAGATTTTATTATGATACTTTATTATTGCTTTAAGTTAAAATCATACAAAAAATGCTCCGCATTTTTGCGAAGCATTTCTATAAACCATTTATTTCTAATCTCTCCTACTGCTATTGACAATCATTATAAGTCTTAAAAGCTGCAATATCGTCGAGAAAAGTGCCGCTACATAAGTAAGTGCTGCTGCCATCAGAACCTTTTTAGAGCCTGCAAGTTCTTCACCTGCCAGCATATTACTTTTGTCAAGTATCTTAATCGCCCTGTGGGATGCATCAATCTCTACAGGAAGTGTGATAAGCTGGAAAAATACCACTGCCACAAAAAGCCAGACTCCAACCTGTGCAAGCCCTGTCGAGCCCATGATAAGAGATCGGAAGAGCACACGTCTGAAC
>CALGGL010000019.1 GCA_937915975.1 uncultured Lachnospiraceae bacterium
TTTATAGGTGCTAAAAATCGAAAACTCGCTACGCTCAAACAGTTCGATTTTTTTAACGTACCTATTTCGGATTCTCACTTTTGATTTTACACAAATCGGGCAAAATGTTGTTGTATCAGCCTTTTCATATACTTTCCGCTTTTTAAATTTTAAGCTGCGTGAAGTCATATATAAGCAGCAGTCCGAATACCCACAGCTTGAAACCGCGCAATATGCGCAGTTTCAAGCTACAGGTATTAAATCTCTATGGCAGGGAATGGTATGTAAACTTAATTATGACAGAAAAAGAAAAGATAGGCTGCTACAACAATTCGCCCAATTTGTGTAAAATCAGCAACAAGTACTTGAAGAGATTCGCTCAGAAACCGAACTGTTCGAGCGTAGCGAGTTTTCGGCTTCGTGCGAATATCGAAAGTACGAGTGCGCTGATTTCACAAATTGATGGTGTGTTGTAGCAGCCTATCTATTTTCTTTTCTGTCATTAAAAAACTAAATTCATTCCCTGCCATAGAGGTTTGATACCTGTTATTATGCGAGAAACCGGGGTTTAAAGTAAATGTGGATTGCTTTGGGCAAGGAACTGGTTGCCACCGTATCTTATGCAAAAAATCTTAACAAGGTTTAAGAATGCAAAGGTAAGGGAGCGGACCAGACCGTCCTTCATCTGCGGGTTAGGGAGAAGCTTGCCTATATATGAGGCAGGAAGCTTTCCTATATCAATTGCCTGCATACCGTCTGTAATACGAACATTGTCGGCACCCATATAAACTATATCAACTACATTTGAAAGCGGTATTCTGATATTTCTTGCCAAGTCAACTATATACTTGGTAGTAAGCATAATTCCTTTTCCGCCCATAAGGCCCTGAGGACAGTTGAATACTATGTTGTCGCCTTCGTATGCTACCGCCTGAAGAATATTTTGTTTAGGTGAAAGAGGTACTTTATCACCTACAGGATCACCGTAAATCCATATAGAACGATATGGATTAATCGGAAGTGCTTCACGTTCTTTTTTTATTAAATCAACAAATTCCTGAATAGGAGCATCCTTTTTGAGGTAGCTTACATATAAAGGATTATTGAAAAATTGTTCATAAAGGCATATATTTTGATAATAGGTTTTAATGTAATTGGCATATGCTGAAAATTCAGGATAGGTCATAGCATTGTCAAAACCTATTTCAGTAAGCTTGGTGCGGAGATATACATAGTTTTCCGTACTGTAATTATTGTAGTCAAAATTAGCAAGCTCACAACTTTTGATTTTATTGTCGAATTCCTTTGATGCATTTCTTTTTTTCGCAATTCCCGGATAAAAGAATTCCAAACCCCAAAATTTCAGGAAACGTTCAAAGTCATCACTTTCCTCAGCGATAAGCTGCCAAAAGATACTGTCATAATACTGCTTTTCACCCGGATATAAATAAATTGCTTCTATAATCTGAGCCATATTAGGAGAGTAGCTTTGAAAACTCATGGAATATGTTTCGGCAGCTTTGCTTCTGGAAAGAATAATGTCACTTGTAAAAATGTTGTTTTCGGTAAGTTCATTAAGTATGGCACTATAGATATTGACTATACAGGTGCGTATTGCCTCTGCTAATATCATTTTTGTTCTTTCATCCTTATAAAGTGCTGATAATCCGCTTCTGGCTTCCATATCAAGCTGATTTGGGTTAGTCGTATATCCCTGCGGTCCGCGCATCATCTGTCTTTGCTGATAGGCTGCCATAATCTGAGCCTGAGCATTCAAAGTCGGAGCAATCTGTGCATTGTAATCAAATTGCATAGCACCCTGATATTTTACCGTAAAGCTTTCCAAGGTCATATTTACACCGTTGTTTGCAAGAATACCAATGGCATAATTTGACATTTCATTTATAATACCAAGCACCTGTCCCTGCATAAAATATATTACTTCATTCAGGTTTTTGTTGCTCTGGTATATACCTAAAAAATTGTTGAAGCTGTCATTTGCACGTGCAACAAAGGCACCAAGCTCTCCGGCAATTTTATCGAAATTATCAGGATATTCTTTTTCAACTCCTAAAAGGTTAAATCCAAAACCCATAATGTACCTCCCATTTTTTAACAATAAGATATAATACTGTTTTATTATAGCATTATAATGGAACTGTTAACAATAGTATTTATTTTAATCAAGCCAGATAATATCTGTTACATAGATGACTTCGCAAGCACCGTCTCCGGTGTCGCCTCTTGTGGTGCTGGAATTCCATAGATAAACCTTTCCGTTTTTGTTCTCGGCATCAACGTTTACAAGATAACCCGTTATTTTAACATGGTCACCCTTTTTCAGTCTTTTAATTTTTCTTTTGACGGAATTATCCGCAGGAATAAGGTGATTATTTGAGGATTGAAGTGATACATCGTTTTCGTCTCCGATAGGAGCAAGCTCGTCATATGATTTTACACGCCAATAATACCATCTGCCCGACTGCCTCCAGTGGAAATTGATTTTGCCATTGTATTCCGCAACCTTACCCCAGGCAAGAGCAACATCTCTTGGAGCAAGCTTGTCGGGGAAGCTGAATCCATAATAATTGTGTGTATGTACCACAAGTGCTTCAATCTCATACGAATACTGAAAATATATGGATACCTCATAGCCGTCTATTTCTTTTTCCACATATCCTGTTGCTTCCTTTTGAACAGGCTCACCAATTCCGGCTATTCCTCTTCGTACACCTATTTTTGGGATGATTAACAGTATCGCAAAGACTAATAAGGTAATAGTTATTATAGTAAATGTCACCTTATTGTCAAAAAGATCTTTGGCTTTTTGACTGATTTTATTCTTGCTTATTTTGACTTCCTCATCGCCGGATACAACAGGCTGCATGGAAAAAA
>CALGGL010000020.1 GCA_937915975.1 uncultured Lachnospiraceae bacterium
TTTCCCTTTTTCACGCGAAGCGTGTTGGTTAGACCGGAGAGTAGTAAAATAATTAAAGCCTCAGACAGATGCTAAGCATAGCGTTAAGCGACAGCGTGCTATGCGTGTATCTTGTATGAGGCTTTAATTATTTTATTGCTCAATCCGGTATAACCAAAGACACCCTCTGTGTAAACAGAGGGTGTCTTCAAACTTCAAAGAAAAATCTTATCTCGCCTAACGGCTCGATATCTTCATTCGCAAAATGCCGGTTCAAGCAAGCTTGACCGTCGCTTTGCTCATTTTCTTATAATGCAAATGATCCTTCGTCGCCGTCAGCTGTGAAGTAAACCATGCTTGTCTCAGGCTGATAGTATACATTTAATACTTTGATTGACTTCTTGCCTGATGCTGCTACTGCCTTAGCTACGATATCAGCTGTTGATACCTGTCCGCCTGCGAACTCGATAACTACATTCTCCTTAGCTGCCTTTGCAGGAGCTGCCTTCTTTGCTGGAGCTGCCTTCTTAGCAGGTGCTGCTTTCTTAGGAGCTGCTGCCTTCTTAGCAGGTGCTGCTGCCTTAGCTGTTTCCTTCTTTGCAGGCTCTGCCTTCTTTGCTGGAGCTGCCTTCTTAGCAGGTGCTGCCTTAGCTGCTTCCTTCTTTGCAGGTGCTGCCTTCTTAGCAGGAGCTGCTACCTTAGCTGCATCCTTCTTAACCTCAGCCTTAGCTGCTTCTACCTTTGCCATAGTTGAATCTACTGTTGCTTTCTTAACTGCCATTTTTGTTTTCCTCCGTATAAAAGTTTAATTGTAAATTGTATCATAATATCTTTATGTCTAATCTTATGTCTGCTATAAATAGGATATTACCCTTTTTTATTTTATTTTGCAAGCCTTTAAAAAAATTTCTTAACTATTTACCAATGGATTGAAAATATATTCAAAAAAAAAATACAAATTGCACAATAAAAACACACAATAATTTTTATAAGAAAAAAATATCAGTTAGTATCTTTTTGATACTAACTGATATTTTTTACTGAAAATTTTAATTGTAATTTTCAATACACCTCTGGAACATACTCTTATCAATTCCACAGTTTGGACATACCCAATCATCAGGTAAATCTTCAAATGCGGTTCCCGGAGCTATTCCGTGCTCAGGATCTCCTACCTCAGGGTCATAGGTGTAACCACATGGGTTGCAAAAATACTTATCCATAGTAAAAGTCCTCCTTATATATTATTTACTTGCGTATTCCTTTTAACCGAAATATCTATTGAGCAATCCTGCAAATGCTTTACCGTGTCTTGCCTCATCTCTTGCCATCTCATGTACGGTATCATGTATAGCATCAAGATTAGCTGCCTTAGCTCTCTTGGCAAGATCAGTCTTACCGTTTGTTGCTCCGTTTTCGGCATCAACTCTCATCTGAAGATTCTTCTTAGTTGAATCGGTAACAACCTCTCCAAGAAGCTCTGCAAATTTTGCGGCATGCTCTGCCTCCTCAAATGCTGCTTTTTCAAAATACATTCCTACCTCAGGATAGCCTTCTCTATATGCTACTCTTGCCATTGCAAGATACATACCTACCTCTGAACACTCACCCTCGAAGTTAGATCTTAAATCAGCAATGATATCCTCACTTACACCCTGAGCTACTCCTACAACGTGCTCTGATGCCCAGGTCATCTCGCCCTCCTGTGCCTTAAACTTCTCTGCAGGTGCCTTACATACAGGACAAAAATCCGGTGCTGCATCCCCCTCATATACATATCCGCATACAGTACATACAAACTTCATAATATAACTCCTCCTTTTGATATAAAACGATAATAATTACTGTTTTATATACTACCATATATGCTTAATTTAGTCAAGCTGTTTGAACTCAAAAACCACGTATTTTCAAGGGTTAGACAGTCCTAACCGTATGTGGAACAAATGCTTTTCGGGGATGGTAAATTTAACCCAACATATTGGAAACTATCTCGTCTAAATGCATACCGTTTGAGCCCTTGATTAAAACTATATCCTCAGGCTGCATAACGGAAAGCAGATATAAAGCAACCTCTCCGTTATCCTTAAATCTGTAGCATTTGATCTCCGAATCGGATGCCTCTACCACATCAGCTATATGCTGTGAAAGCTCACCCACAACAATTAGATCATCTATCTTTTTATCAACAAGATGCTCGCCAATCTCCTTATGATATTTCTCACTGTTTTCACCAAGCTCAAACATATCTCCGAGAACACAAAGCTTTCTTCCACCCGGTGTTACCTCTATCTCATCCAATACATCAATGCTTGCTTTCATGGAATCCGGACTTGCATTATAGGTATCATCGATAATTGTATATTTGCCGGGTATATGAATCAGCTTAAGTCTTAGTCCCTGAAAGCTCTCAAACTGCTTTGCTGCCTTCTCCACATCAAGCTTCATATAATCTGCTATAGCCAAACCTGCAAGTGAATCTATAACATTATGCTTTCCGAGTGCATTCAAAACAACTTTTATTCTATCGTCCCCATGTACATAATCATAGACATACTGATAATTCTCCATATGAATATTCTCGGCACGATAATCACACCAATCTCCGGTACCGTAGTAAAATGTTTTTACTCCGATTGTACCCTTTATCTCTTCAAGCATAGGATCATCTCCGTTTAAGAAAAGAGCCCCGTCCTTATTCATATGGCTTGTAATAGAGAGTTTTTCCTTTCTTATATTTTCCTTCGTTTTTAAAAACTCAATATGTGCCACTCCGATTTTTGATACAACACATATATCCGGCTTAACCATGGAAGAAAGAATTTCCATCTGTCCTTCTTCACTCATTCCAAGCTCAAGCACCGCAACCTCGGCATCATTATTAATTCTTGAAAGTGTTATCGGCGTACCTATCTGTGAATTCTGATTACCCGATGTCTTATAAACATTAAGACCGGAAGAAAGTGCCGTTGCTATCATTTCTCTTGTAGTTGTTTTTCCGACGCTTCCGGTAACACCAATCATCGGAATATCAAACCTGTTTCTTATATATGCACCGATATCCTGAAGTGCCTTAATTGTATCACCAACTCTGATATACGGTTTATCGGATGTTACCTCATCCGATCTTGATGTAAGTGTTGCCACACATTTTTCAAGTGCACGCTCGATATATATATGTCCGTCGGTTCTTTCACCTATTATGGGAATATACAAATCACCTTCCTTGGTAACTCTCGAATCGATGCATACATCATGCGCTACGACATTTTCATCTCCGCAAAGAAGCGTACCTCCCGTAACCTCTACAATTTCCTTAACAGTTATATTCATATTCTAATTCTCCATTACCTGACAATATTTACTCATATACTATACTACTCGCCAGTTTATCAGCAGTTACATCATCTATAAGATTTCTTACAATTGCAAGTGCAAATTCTATCGCTGTTCCCACTCCCCTGCTTGTTATAAAATTATCATCTATAACAACGGCATCCGTAAGAGCTTCCAAAGCATCAAGCTCATTTTCCATACCCGGATAGCAGGTAGCATGTCTGTCCCTTAAAAGTTCCATACTTCCATATACGGTAGGTGCTGCACAGATTGCACAAAGGAGCTTGCCCTGCTCGTTATACTCATTAATAAGCTTCTTAAGTCCTTCGTGTGCTTTAAGATTAAGTGTTCCCGGCATACCACCCGGAAGCACGATTGCATCTGCATCCGCAACCACATTAAAGGTCTTGTCCATCTCAACCTTAATCCCATGTGAACCCTTTACCATTTTCTCGCCCGTTATGGAAACCATCCATGTTTCTATACCCGCACGTCTTAAAATATCCACAACGGTTAGAGCCTCTACCTCCTCAAAGCCCTCAGCAAAAAATATATTTACCTTTTTCATATCTATATCCTCCATACTTTATCCGAATCCATACGTTTCTATTTAAAATCATACAAAAATAGTATATAATATATCTGCCAAATCTTCAAGACAAACAAGTTATTATTCGGAGGAAGAAAAATGGAAATCGAAAGAAAGTTTTTAATTAAAAATATACCCGGCAATCTTGATAATAACAAAAGCTATGAAATCGAGCAGGCATACCTTGCCGACTCACCGGTGGTAAGAATTCGCAAAAGAGTATCTGAGAATAGCAAAGAATATTTTCTGACGGTAAAATCCTCCGGTATGCTTTCCCGTGAGGAAGTTGAAACTGCGATTACCGAATCGACATATAATAATTTTAAGCTTGAGGCAAAAGGAAATGTCATAACCAAACAAAGATATATCCTTCCCTTGTCAGATGGCTTAAAAGCCGAATTAGACGTATTTAACGGAGTGTTTGACGGAGTAGTTATGGTCGAAGTGGAATTTCCGGATGAAGAGGCATCAAAAAAATTTACCCCACCGGCTTATTTTTCCGATGAGGTAACCTTTGATTCACGTTTTCATAACAGTCGTATGAGCAATATGACCGCGGACGAAATATCAGACCTGATTGGGTTTGTTCATTCCAAAAGCTCCGGCTGAAATCATATTTATGGATATTACCACACAAATTCCGCTGACAATTCCGGAAGGTAATAATCCCATTGCCATATTGAAATTAGAAATAATTATTCCAAGTGTCTGCCCGTAAATGCAAAGCTTAAATATATCCCCCTTGGAAAGGCCCATACCAAGATTATTATTAATTTTAGCCATTATTTCATTTAATCGTTGATAATCCTTAATTGAAATATTTAAATTATCATTAAAAGTTTGATTATATCCAGTTAAATCTGTATTTCTACTTATTGAAGTCATTGTTTCAGTAATTGCTGGCACTTTAGTTGCTTCAACATGCTTATCTTTTAAATATCTGCACAATTCTATCGTTCCAACGGTTGCAAGAATTCCAGCAGTAAAAATAGCAAGTCCCTTTATAATTGGCTTTCGAGATTTTTTAGGTGTCTCTTCTAAAACTTCTTCCTCTACTGTAGTAGTTTCAAATTCACTAGGATTAGTTCTAATAGTAGGTCTTGTTGTTTCAGAATTAACTTTTCTTCTACGCACTACTCTAGTACTAGCATTTTCTGATACTTCACTCGTTATCATAGCTTTCGTCTTTATTTCCTTACATATTTCACTCTTTTTTAAAACTTCGCCAACTTCTAAATCATACTGACGTCCTAATAATGCAATAGCATTATAAACATTCATTGCACCCTCAATAATCTCATAACTTCCATCATTATAATAAATTGTCGCATCAACAAATTCTAAACTGTGTTCGTTTTTGGAATACTCAATTCTTTGAATTATTCCCTTTTGTGTTTTTTTCATAATCCCCTCCAAAATACGTGATTACTATATCACAAAGTGTCAACAATGTCAACATCAGCTAATTAAATCACGAATATAAGAGCGATATTCTACATCACTTGTATTATTATCCTCTTCAATTAAACAAAGAGGTGGATATAAAACACACCACCAATTATCACCTAAACCTTTACCTAGTGTAATAACAAGAGATTCATATTTTCCTTCATCATATATAACACCTTTATAAACTTTTTTAGGAAAATAATTCATACCATAATCTATTTTATAATCACTAATTTTACTACCAACTATTTTGTTAATATTATCCATATTGTTTTTTATACTCAATCTTGCTTCACTAATATTATCTACACTCTTAACTAAATCATAAATATCACTTTCTATTTCTTCTTTTAATTTCTTCTTTTCATATAAATCACTAACACTATTACTATTAGCAATAATTCTTATTCTAATAGCATCATTAGGTATAATAATCTCTTGATTTTTATTATAAATCATTATTCCAATAACTAAACATATAATTAACATTATCATTTTTTTCAAAATAAAATCACCTTCATTATTCATAATGAGATGATTCTATTTTTTTATTCAAAAAAGATAAGTATTAATTTCTACTTATCTCTTATTACAAAAACCATTCTATCTCTTCCTGATAAATCTTTTTTACTAATTATAGAAACATCTTTTATATCACTAAATAAATTAATGATATCATCTTTTTCATCATAACCAATTTCCATCGCTAGTATAA
>CALGGL010000021.1 GCA_937915975.1 uncultured Lachnospiraceae bacterium
TGCATATCCAACACATCTATCTTTATTATCTTGGTCAACCAATCCCGGCTTATTCATTATCTCCAATCTCGAACCATCGCTAAAAGTAATAAAATATGAACGAAAGCCGGTATTTTTATTGTGATATTCATCGTTAGACTTTCCGCCAAAATATTTTATAAAGAAATCTTTGGCTGATTCCAAATCATTAACATACATAGCAACATGCTCAATTTTCATTTTATTACCTCGATAACCAACACAATAAAACTTTCCCTTGTTATCAAACACACCCAACCAAATTATAGAAAGGTTTCACTGTCATTCGTTCCCTATATTGGTATTTCACTTAAAGATGAATATAAACTAATTTACCTATAAAATACTCTGTTCCATAATCATTATAGGTAAAAATGTCATATTATAAATGTATAAATTTCCTAATTTACCTATAAAGGCATTACTAATAGATAAATTTATAGGTATTTTTTATGTAATCTTTGATTCAAATGTCAAAAAATAAACAAATTTTACCTATAAATTAATTGATTTATATCCTTATTATAGGTAATTCTATAATTTCATAAGTACATATCTATAAAATTTTACCTATAAACACTTTTAATTAATTAACATTTATAGGTAATTGTATTAATACTTCTCCTACTTTTAACAGCTTCATAAAAATCCATAAACAATCTCCTTAAGCATAAATTAATCCTCAATCATAAAATCCACTGTAAACACCCTTATTACTCATATGACGTTCTATGCCATTTTCCTTATCTTCCTTAACCATCTCCGCAAGAGTTTTCTCGGTTATAATATTATGGTTGTGGTTGTTACTGTCAGTTACTATAAACCATCCCTTGTTATATTTAAGCGCATAGAATATCTCTCCGGTAATCTGAATACGAAAGACAACATAATTATCCGAATCATCTATATAACCTACCGTTGCATAATACACGGGATTTTTTCTTGCTACAAGACCTATCTTATAAAGTGCAAGTTCAAGACATACACCTCTTCGTTTAGTGTAATGCTGCCAATCATTATGATGACTTAAAAGTCTATATGCAAGATAAATCGTAAGACAGCAAAGTATTATATCAAGTAATATAAATACTCCAACCCAAGCACCTGATACATCAGCGATATTATGTATTCCGCTTATAATCAATATTCCGAATAATCCTAAAGTAATCGGCAGAGTTATAAGCCCATATAGCCTGGAATGACGCTGTTTTAACCTTTCTCCATCATCAGAATTTAACGGAAAAGCTTCCCCGGATAAATCAGCTTCTTTAAGCTTTTCTGAATATTTATCTATTTCTTTTATTCTTGCCGTCTTCAAACTTTTTCTGCTCGTAAATGCCACTATTACAGTAATTAAGTCAGGCAGCAAAACAAAGCAGGAAAATATAATAATTAACTCTGCCATAATATCCTCTTAAATATATTTTTCAGTTTATCTTTTGCCTTTAAAAATTATATCATATTTCTATCAATAATAGAAGCGCACCCTGCATTATACAAGCAAAGGTGCGCTTTTTATCATTATTCTTTCAATTAGTTTATGCCTTTGAATTATGAAGATACACAAAGAAATATTTTCAACATCCTACAAAATATCCTTTTTCTCCTTCCACGGTCCGTTATGATAAAAAATAACGGACATAACCATCGCTATGCTCCATCCTATCGGCCATGCGAGCCATATCCCTGTTGCACCGATAAGATTCGAAAATGCCTTAGCAAGTATCACCCTCATAATCAGATCCGTGAACGTCGAAATCATAAAATTTTTCATAAGTCCCGCACCTCGCAGTATACCATCTGCCACAAGCTTGACAGATATAACGAAGTAAAACGGCACCAATATATGAAGAAACATCATACCAGTATGAAGTGCTGTCTCTGACGGAGAATTTACGAAAAACACAATAAGCTTTTTCGCAAATAACATATATAGAAATACAATCGGTATGCATATAATCCATACCATCTTAACTCCTGCCTTAAAACCGTCCTTAATCCTCTTCAATTTTCCGGCACCAACATTTTGAGCGGTATAGTTGGATACTCCGTTTCCAAGCGTAGTAAATGATGTTATAACCAGATTATTAAGCTTAACTGAAGCCGAATATCCTGCGATAACTCCTGAACCATAGCTGTTAATTATGCTTTGAATAATTATATTTCCAACTGATATAAAGCTCTGTTGAAGTATGCTCGGCACAGCTATAATAGCAATTTTCTTTAATATGTCCTTCGAAAACGCCTTCACCTTATCATCAGTATTAACTCCTGCAAGCCTCTTAAATACTACAACGATAGCGAGCACACAGCTTATTCCCTGACATATAAAGGTTGCCCATGCTACACCACTCACTCCCATATTAAAGCTTTTTACAAACCATATATCCATAAATATATTTGCCGTCGAAGAACACGCCAGAAATGTAAATGGAGTCCTAGAATCACCAAGTGCCGAGAATATCCCGGTCGCAATATTATAAAAGAATAAAAAAGGAAGTCCCCATATGTATATATCC
>CALGGL010000022.1 GCA_937915975.1 uncultured Lachnospiraceae bacterium
GCTGTCGGCTCTGAATATTACAAACGCCGTTATTATAACAAGCCATGTATATACATATTTTACCGCCTTTAATTTTAACCGGTTTTTGCTCAATCGTCCGGAATCCTCAAGCGTAAGGAAGAATCCGTGAATCAGTCCCCATACAAGAAAGGTCCAGTTTGCTCCATGCCAGATTCCGGTAAGTATAAAAACAATAAATTTGTTTATGTGCGTTCTTACTTTTCCTTTTCGATTACCTCCGAGAGGTATATAGACATATTCCTTAAACCATGTCGAAAGCGAGATATGCCATCTTCTCCAGAACTCCTTCATGCTTGACGAGCTGTACGGATAATCAAAGTTTTCCTTAAAATGAAATCCAAACATCCTGCCAAGTCCAATAGCCATATCACTGTAACCGCTAAAGTCGTAATATATCTGGAGACTGTAGCCCACTGCCATAACCCATGAAGCTGCGAGTGTCCAATTATACTGCATAGCCATAAGCGTATCAACTCCATAGCCTATGGTATTGGCAATAAGAACCTTCTTGGATAATCCCACGATAAATCTTCTTATACCATATTCTATATCATCTATGTTTTGCTTTCTTTCCTTTATCTCCTTTTCCATATCATGATATTTTATTATAGGCCCTGCGATAAGCTGCGGAAAAAAGGAAATGTAAAGCAGTACATTAAAAAAGCTTTTCTGATAAGCCGAGTCACCCCTGTAAACATCTATCACATATGACATTGCCTGAAATGTAAAAAATGATATACCGATCGGCATGGCTATATGTAATACTTTCATATCGGTATTACATAATTTATTGATTTCACCGATAATAAATCCTGTATATTTAAAGAAAATAAGACATGACAGATTGAGCACCACGCTCAAAAAAAGCCACATCCTTTTTTTCTTCTTTGTTACAAGAATTCCGAATATATAATTTAAAAATGCCGAACCAATCATAAGAAGTACATAGACCGGTTCTCCGACAGAATAAAAAATCAGACTGAAAATTATTAACAGTATATTTTTAATTTTAATTTGCGGTATAAGTGTATATAACACAAATACCGCAAATAAAAATGCACTTATAAAAGCTATTCCGGAAAAAACCATATTATGCCTCGTAAATTCTAATACCAGTATTTATACGGATGTCCGTTGGTAACGCCGTATAAATTCACATTGTTGTATCTTTCAAGCTCCGCATCATATATAAGACCGTTTATCTCAACCCAGCCATGAGGATCCTTTCTTGTTCCGACCGCTCCGCTGTACCATTTTGCATCATAGCCAAGCTTAAGTGCAAGGAAGTAGAATACGGCACTGAAACCATAGCAGTTTCCATAGCCCGTTGTCATGGTAATATAAGCATAATACTCCACTGATGAAAAATCACTCGGATGCGATGCAGACAAAGATCTGTAATTATAGTTATTTACAACATACAGATAGGCATTGCGAAGCTTTTGGGAACTTGTCATGGAATCATTTGTACATTTGGCAAGTATGTTGTCAAGATAAGGCTCTATAACAGAATATCCATATGTTGTTTCCCAGCTTTTCTTGACCACCGGAATATTTTGAAATCCATAGCATACCTCATCAAGCATCTCACCATCGGCATCAAACAGCCTGAACAGTGTCCAATAATATCCGTACTCGGGCTGCCATATAGTCCAAAGAGCATTTCCCTCGGCTACGCCACATTTGCCTGTCGTATATATCCATGCATCCTTACCCTCTGCAAGAAGAGTACAATCAAGTATAAGCATTTCGTAGTTGTATGATTGATTAGGGTTTTCTTTTGACTCAAAGCCAATCAGATAGCCTCCGCCTTCACCGGAATAAGGCATCTGACACTGACCGATTATATACTTATGGAAACTAATACTTATACTTGTCTCTATATAGTTTTCTTCACCTGTTTTTCTTACCTGGACAACGATTCCGTAATCACCCGAAGCCTCCGGTGTCCAGTCAAGCCATTCCATATCGGTTTTCCAAGAGCTGATTTCAAACCATTCCGTTCCCTGATCTTCACAGGCAATCCATCTGTATTCAACCGAAGTATCGTTAGGATTATCTAAAACCGCTCCTGCCAGAATATGCTCATTGTTGTTTTCCTGAACATATATTCCGTTTAAAGATATATCTGTTCCGGAAAGAATTATATTTTCTTCTTCCGATATATCCCCTTCCATTATATAATCATCAAAGACTACCGCATCACTTTCTTCTCCCGTGTCTTCCATAAAAGGATATGCATTTATATCAAGTTCATCAGTTGAAAATGCTTCTGTATCATCCTCCGGAAGTGAAGCGGCTGATATTTTTCCCGCAGGTAAGCTCTGCAATAACAAGCCTACCGTACACGCAAAGCAAACACACCTCTTAAGCATTCTTTTTATTCTGTAATTTATCATTTGTAATTCTCCCGTAAATTATCAATCTGTCAACATGTTGTCATTGTATAAAGGTTTTAATAAATGTTCTGGAAGCCGTAGCATATCTCATCCACCATATCACCATTCTTATCAAATACTCTGAATAATGTCCAGTAATATCCGTACTCAGGCTGCCATATTGTCCAAAGAGCATTTCCCTCAGACACCTTACATTTGCCTGTAGTGTAAGTCCATGCAGGAAGTCCCTGTGCATAGAGTGTGCAGTCAAGTATAAGCATCTCGTAGCTGTATGACTGATTAGGATTATTGTAGCTTTCTATACCGATAAGATATCCGCCTCCCTGCCCGTCATACGGCATCTGGCATATTCCCTTTATTCCGGTATGAAAGCTTATGCTTGTTGAAGATTGAACAACCTCACTTGTATTATTTTTCTTTCTTACCTTTGCAACAAGTGTATAATCACCGTTTTCATCAGGAGTCCAGCCAACCCACTCACTGCCTTCCTTCCAGTCCTGAATAAGTGTCCATGTTACTCCGCCATCCTTGCTTGCATACCAGCTGTACTGAAGTACATCACCATCAGGATTATTTACGGAAACACCCGCATTTACACCCGTATTATCATTCTTTGCAACGGTTATACCCTTAGCTTCAAAGATTCCGCCCTTACTCAGCTTTTTGACTTCAGGTGTTAAGCCGAAGTTCTGTACCCAGTAGTAATAATAATGATCCGGATCGTTAGGAACATAATAACAGGATATACCTATACAGTTAAAGTTTGCATTTAATATGTTGGCTCTGTGACCTGAAGAATTCATCCAGGCATTCATAACCGCAGATGCCGAAGCATATCCGCATGCAATGTTCTCGCCCTTTCCCCACCATGTTACATCAGAATTATATGCTGTCCAGCACTTTGTTCCATCCGGTCTTGTATGATCAAAATAAGTAACAATTTCCTTAGCACGGATGTTAGCTGTATTTACAAGATTATAATCCATAACCAAAGGATCAAGTCCCTGTGCCGCTCTTTCCTGATTTACAAGAGTAAGAACATCCCATATCGCCTGGGTTGTATCTATAGCTCCGTCCATCGTTGCTTCATCATCGGTAATCATATCACCGTATAAAGCAGCACTTTCTTCATCGACAAATTCCGTATCGGCACCGCTATCCTCGTATGCCAAAACATGATTAGTAAACGGCATTGTGCATGCTGCAAGTACTCCCGCAATAACAGCCGCAAGCGTTTTTTTCAGTTTCATTTTCTTTACCATTTTCTTCCTCCTTACTTAATCCTTTTATCTTTTTATTAGTCCATTTTTTAATATATGTTCTGGAAGCCGAAGCATTCTTCATCTACCATATTACCGTTCTTATCAAACACTCTGAACAAAGTCCAATAATATCCGTACTCAGGCTGCCATACGGTCCAGAGTGCATTTCCCTCCGACACCTTACATTTGCCTGTAGTATAAGTCCATGCGGGAAGTCCCTTTGCATAGAGTGTACAGTCAAGTATAAGCATCTCGTAGCTGTATGACTGATTAGGATTATCATAGCTTTCTATGCCGATAAGATATCCGCCACCCGGTCCGTCATACGGCATCTGACATATTCCCTTTATATCGCTGTGATATCCGACACCGGTTACTGCCGAAACCTCTGACTCTTCTTCATTTCCGACAATACGAGCATAGCATTTTAAAATATAATTTCCGGATTTATCAGGTTTCCAGCTTACCCACTCATAATTGTTCTTCCAACCGCTTATCTCAAACCACTCTTCCGGCTTACTTTCATCGCAGGCAACCCATCTGTATTCCACATCACAGTCGGCAAAGGATTTATTTACAGTCATTCCCGCAGTTATGCTTGGAAAATCTGATGAGCAGTATATGCTCGGCGAGTTAAGGCTCATTTCCGGCCACCTTGTCCATATATAAGTACCCTCGCCTCCGGCAAGAGATCTTCTGCTTATCACTCTGCCCCAATGGATGGTTGAGTTGTAATTACCCTCCGCAACGGTTATTTTGTCACCGTCAACCTTAAGAACTATAACGGAATGTGTGTCATCATTTACTCTTATTATATCTCCGACTCTGATATTATTCCAGTCATAATGTTCTCTGTCAGGCAAATTACCAAATGCACCGTTACTAAGATGAAATGTAAAGCCCGCACATCCAAAGCCTGTATAAGTAATTCTTCTTCCGCTTGCCGTATAATGATAATACGGAGCATAAGAATTTGCATTTGTCCATTCCATTCCCTCAGGATAAACAGACATAAATGATAAAAGTGTTTTATATACAGACTCCTCTGTAAGACTGGCTCCATATAGGGAAACATCACTGTCCGAATCAGGTTCATACCACGGTGTCTCAACTATGTAACCGGTTAATTCATATTCCGTGTCAGACGCTTCTTTTTCTGTATCCTCAGATAACTCTTTTACTGTTGAGTCCGCTTCATCCTGCTCTGCAAATTCCGCCTCAACTGTTGCTTCCTCTTCCTCTATATACTCAGTCGAAGCCTCCTCTGTTGTTATATATTCCGCTTCTGTTACTTCCTCTGCCATAACAGGCATATTAACAGCCAAAGAACAGGATATAAGAATTCCTGTTATTATAGCCGCTATTGTCTTTTTTATGTTTTTCTTCTTTATCATAGGCATTTCTCCTTATATACTTTTTTCTATAATTATATAAGAATTGTTTGTCACTTAAAATGATAAAATATTGGTAATTCCTTTAATATATATTCTGGAATCCGTAGCATATCTCATCAAGCATATTGCCGTCCTTATCGAATACTCTGAATAAAGTCCAGTAATATCCATACTCAGGCTGCCATATAGTCCAAAGTGCATTTCCTTCCGACACCTTACATTTTCCGGTTGTATAGGTCCATGCAGGAAGTCCCTGTGCATAAAGAGTACAGTCAAGTATAAGCATCTCGTAGCTGTATGACTGATTAGGATTCTCATAGCTTTCTATTCCGATAAGATAACCGCCTCCTTCTCCGTCGTACGGCATCTGACATATTCCTTTTATCACTGCGTGATAGCTTACACCTCCGGATGCCTGAACCAAAGTTGAGTCATCGTTTTTCATTCTTGCCTTTGCAACGATTACATATTCTCCGTATGTTTCCGGTTTCCATGTAATCCATTGATTACCGGCAGTCCATCCCTGAATACATACCCAATTGACACCATCCTTGCAGGCATACCACGAAAATTCAACGTCCGTTAAATCACTGTAATTTGTAACCGCTCCCATGGTAACACCGTTATTATCCTGCGATGCTACATATATCCCCGACAAACTAAGTGCTGCCGGTCCGTCCGAATAATAGTTAGCATCTATACTTTGCGATCCATCGTTTATATGTACCGAGTAAAGTGCCGCCGATGCTGCAACGAGCGTTGCGTTATAATCAATGGCAACCTCATTACACTGGTAGTCATCTGCGGTATCCGAATAATATCCTCCGTTTTTAGGGCCTCCCACCAAAGCACCGAGTAATACGTGTGCCTGAGTTGTTGTTCCCTTCGGTCCGCCTGTATATCCCGATGCAGCCCTGTGATGCGGATATTTTGAACTGTTATTGTTATATCCCACTACAAAGCACTGGTTTTTCGGATTATTTCCCAGTATATAGCTCATCTGGCCTTCTGCCCACGAACGGTATGTTGTACTGCCGGTGGACTTGTCATAAAGAAGTCCCGTGTATTGCATCGAGGTGTTATATCTTGCTGAACCCCAATCATTTACACATACATATCCGTCCGAATTTTTATTGTTCATATATGAATTCATAATGTTTGATAAGGATGACGCTCTGCCGCTGTAATAGTAAACTGCGGGAGCAACGTTATCCCAGCCTAAAGGCCACCATACATTTGTCGCCTTTCCCTGATTGCAATATCTGTCATATTCACTTTTATAGCTTGAATCACCTGTAATATTGTAAAGCATTATGGCTGCAAGGCAATAATCATCCTCCCAGCCGGAAGATGTATAAAAATTGGATGCGGTTGTATTGACCGCTTTGTTATTGTTCTTTGCATATTCGAAAAGCTTTTTTGCCATATCAAGATAATTGCTTCCACCGAAATTCTTATACTGCATGGCAAGTGCCGCTGACGAAAGACTGACTATATCCGTTGAAGGTGCTCCCGCACTTGTAAAAAATATAGGTCTGTTGCTGCGGTTTGAATTCTGATTTTCCGGTGCGCCCCAGTAACCGTGGTCATATCCGCCACCGCCTTGTCCGACCTGACAGCAATATGCCTCCACATTTCCGTTTGCATCAAGAACGGCACATTTTACCAGATAATCGGCAAAATATGTTGTGATAGTCTGAAGATGTCCGGATTGACCTGCCGCTTCGTATGCACTCTTGTCGGTATCATAGCTCATACCAAGAAGGAAAGCCGAATAAGCCTCCGGAAGTCCGAATTTTACATGATCGCCGGCATCGTGAAAGCCGCCTGTCAAATCAACATTTACCGTTACTCCGTCTTTTCTTGTATATGTTGTTACATCATTTGTATGGCAGTTTCCTCTCCAATCAAAAAGACTCTTTTCTCCAACTCCGCTTCCGCACATATTGGCATCGTAAAAATAAAGAGAATACTGAAGAAGCTTTGCATAATTGTCGCTTGCTGCCTTTGACCTGATTGTCGTTACATTTATACTTTCCGCAATAAGAACCAGTGCCAATATAAATGCCGTAAATTTTTTTAACCCTTTAACCAATTTTACACCTCCGCTTTAAAATAATTTATACGTTCATATTATTTCTTATGTTTTTCGAAATTACCTTAACTAATATACTAACACATATTTAAAGATTGATACAATCATTTTTTTAGTGTATAATGTTTTTATATTTTTTAGGGGAATGGATATGCCTATGATTAAAGATGAATTGATAAAAACACTTAAACAATACAAGCAGGATAAGCTTATCGCTTATCTTTCGGATTCAACGCTTTGTAAAGCAAACGAATGCAGACTCTCCAAAGATATCGAGTCCATCGACTGGTCATTTCTCGAACCGCACAAGTCATATAATTCTGCCGATGACATAAAGCCGATTGATATAACGCTCATCGATGCGATAAAACAGGATGAAAACCGGTTTGAGCAAACCGGTTTGGAAGCAATTCGCGACGGTAAGCTTGCTCTTGTCTTACTTGCAGGCGGTCAGGGAACCAGGCTTGGATATGATCATCCGAAAGGAATGTTTAATGTTGGCACAGACAGAGAATTATTTATTTTCGAATGTCTTATTAACAATACTATGAAAGTTGTCAAAAAAGCGGGATGCTTTATTCCGTTTTATATAATGACCAGTTCAATTAATAATGATGAAACCGTTGCATTTTTTAAAGAGCATAATTACTTCGGTTACAATCCCGATTACATTACATTTTTTGTACAGGAATCAAATCCCGTTACGGATTTTGAAGGTAATATTCTTCTTGCCGACAAGGATGAGCTTTGTATGTCACCTAACGGAAACGGCGGCTGGTTCTCATCTATGGAAAGAAACGGTCTTTTAGACGAGCTTCTTAACTCGCCTATTGAATGGATAAATGTATTCTCGGTTGATAATGTACTTCAGGGCATAGCCGATCCTGTATTCTTGGGAGCAACCATAGAAAGCGGTAAAACCTGTGGTGCAAAGGTTGTTGCCAAGGCTGCGCCTGACGAAAAGGTTGGTGCTATATGCACCATGTCCGGCAAGCCTCATATTATTGAATACTATGAGCTTTCAGATAAGATGATGAACGAAAAGAATCCTGACGGAACCTATTCCTACGGCTACGGAGTAATACTTAATTATCTTTTTCCGATAAAGAAGCTCAAGCATACACTTAATAAAGATATGCCTCTTCACATTGTTAAAAAAGCCGTTCCGTATATGGACTATGACGGAACATATATTACTCCAACCGATGTAAATGCCTTTAAGTATGAAACCCTTGCACTCGATTTGATTCACGCCATGGATTCATGCCTTGCCTACGAAATCAATCGCGAAAAGGAATTTGCACCGATTAAAAATAAAGAAGGTATTGACTCCATAGACACTGCAAGAGAACTTCTAAGGAAAAACGGAGTTATTCTTTAATAAATTTTTTTCTTAAGGTTCACCTAAGGTTCGCATAATATACTTACCTCAGAACAAAGAAAGTTTAGAGAGTGTCATATCTGTGTATTCAGGTGCACGCACAGCTCACTGGCGCTAACGCTGTGCTTAGCACCTAAATACACAAATATGGCACAACAGAAGCATAAAAATCATAAGGAGGTAAGTATTATGAATAAAGATAATAATAAAAATACAAAACATAGTAACAGCTTAGCGCTTTTTCTTGTAGGCAGTCTGATTATGACAAGTCTTTGGGGATGCGCAGCAAAAAAAGAAAATACAAACGAAGTCCCGGACAGTACGGAAGCATCTGTCGAGGAGGTAATTGAAGCCGGTGATTCCGACGAAAGTGTTTCGGATAACAAAAGCTCAGCCGATGATAGTTCCGGTAAAAACGGTCCAAGCGGAAACTATCTTTCCAAGGATGATATAACAATTAACGAAACCTATGAAAATGATGCTGACGGCGAACACGCCATATATGCTGATGGCGAGGAAGCAAGCTATTCCGATATAGGTGTTGTAAAGACCGGTGACTCAAGCGGTGACGAGGCTGATTTTTACGGTGAAAATGCAGCCGTATTTGCAACAAACGGTGCAACCCTTACGCTTTCCGGTATATATGTTGAAACAAACGGTACTCATGCAAACGGAGTATTTTCATACGGAGAAGGAACAACGGTAAACATATCCGATTCGGTTATAGAGACAAGCGGAAACTGCTCAGGAGGTCTTATGACAACAGGCGGAGGAACAATGATTGCAAGCAATCTTACCATCAACACCTCCGGCAATTCTTCGGCAGCTATCCGTTCAGACAGAGGCGGTGGAACCGTTAATGTAGACGGTGGTTACTACAAGACTACAGGAACCGGTTCACCTGTTATCTATTCAACAGCAGATATAACCGTATCGAATTCATATCTTGAGTCAACTGCATCACAGGGTGTTGTTGTTGAAGGCAAAAATTCCGTAACACTTAATGACTGTGAGCTGGTTGCAGATAACAATACAAAGAACAGTGATAAATCCGACACCTATCAGGCGGTTATGATATACCAGTCTATGTCAGGAGATGCCGCAAACGGAACCTCATCATTTTCCATGACCGGCGGTTCTCTTACAAATGCTAACGGTGATATATTTTTCATAAACAATACAGCTTGTACAATCGATCTTGAAAATGTAGATATAACAAATAATGATTCGGAAGGAGTATTCTTAAGAGCTGAGGCAGCCGGCTGGGGTAACAGCGGCTCAAACGGCGGCAAGGTAACTCTTACAGCGACTAACCAAGATATAGACGGCGATATAATTGTAGATGAAGTATCATCATTAAATCTTTATCTGACTGACGGAAGTTCATTTAACGGTGCTATCAACACTGACGGCACAGCAGGCGAAGTATATGTGGAGCTTAATGATAATTCTACATGGACACTCACGGAAGATTCCTATATAACCTCTCTTACCTGCAATGCAGGAAGCATCAACCTTAACGGTCACATCTTATATGTAAACGGTGAGGTATATACGGAAGGTACAGACTCCAAAGGTGAGGCAATTGATATAACATCGGGAAGCAATTCTTCGGACAGTTCGATGCCAAACGACGGCAACGGTTCCGGCGATGCTCCATCCGGAATGCCCGGAGATGATAACTCTGACCGTAACAGCTCCGATTCAAACGGAAATACCCCTCCTGAAAAGCCTTCAGGCGATGGAAACAACGGTCCCGGCGAGCCACCTACAGATGGCGGTACACCTCCTGAAAAGCCGGACAGATAATATTCACAAAAACCCTCAAAAAAAGCTTACGGAAGTATATCACTTCCGTAAGCTTTTTTATTGCCGTTACAAATTAATAGTCTTCATCAGGCTGCTACGGTAACATTTTGTCCGATTTGTGTAAAATCAGCAACAGGATATCGAATATATCAGCTTTGAAATCGATATGTAATTACAGTTCCGTAAGCCGCCCCTCTGCGTATGCTTTGACAGCAGCCTTTGCCCCGCCATCAAAGGTATATATTTTGAAGCCCGATTTTTTTAATTCACTCATAGCCTTGGCGCCGTAGTTTTTACAGATAAGCACATCTATGGCGCAGATATTGAATTTTTCTATGGCGTCATCAATATTTTTCGGATAAAGTGAAAGAATCTGTGTACGGACAATCTTATCTTTATCAACCGCATATATCCAGAACGCCTCTCCCTGTTCAAAATTCTGTATCCCGCTTCCGGTATATGCAACCGCAACTATTTCGCTTGCATATATTTTTTTAATCCTGCTCATAGATACCTCCAAACTTATTTATTTTTTAAATATTCCCTTTTTCACATATTCCTCGCTCTTAGCATCAAGGCAATGATAACCCATCTCTGAAAGCCCTTCCTCTAACTCATCCCTCGATATAGGCTTATCGCTTATTATAACCGTCTCATTCTTTTTATGTGAGGAAGAAACCTTTTTAACACCAAATTTCTTCCTTATCATCTCATTAATATGTGACTCACACATATTGCACATCATTCCGTCAACCTTAGCAATCGTCTGATACATATCCGTCCTCCATTATGTTCATTATAATGTACGACTATATATTCAGGCGCACACATAGCCCACTGTCGCTCACGCTATGCTTAGCACCTGAATATATAGTCGTACATCTATGAATGCTACTCCCTTCTTCTTTTTACGGTGACGAGTATTTCACCGTCACCACCGCAATCAGAACAGGATCCGCTGCAGGAGTCCTTGCTTGCACATGAGCTGCAGCTTCCGCCTGCTTTATGAGATTTCACTATATCTCTTATACATAAAACCACTATGATAGCTACCGCCGCAATCGCAACCACCGTACCCATAGTACACACCTCCTGACATTTATTCTCCGATAATCATATTCTTATTATACACTCTTTCACAAGAAATAGCCTAAAAAATTACAATCCTATATCCAAAACATCCGGACCTATCTACGATAAGCCCGGAGTCCTGAAATGTAATAATATAAAAAGGGTTACTTATTACCAAATTTGTATTTTTACTTATCAGCTGCATCTACGCTTGTTACTGACTTTGTATGCTCATCCGGCTGGTAGCCTTTTCTGAAAAGTAAGTAGATAAGACAGATGACAAGTGCAAATGCTACGACTGTACCAAATCCGAATACGCCATTTGCGATAAGGTTTCCGATCTGGTAGGTAATGAGTGCAAGTACATATGCCCACAAGCACATGAATCCGATTGTTGCCCAAGTCCACTTTGCATTGTTCATTTCTCTCTTTATAGCACCCATCGCTGCGAAACATGGTGCGCAGAGAAGGTTAAATATCATGAATGCGAAAGCTGAAAGCTTGGTGTAATCTGCTGCTACTCTATCCCATATCTGATCACCGTTTTCTTCAAGCTCTTCCTCGCCGTCCTGGTCATCGTAGTTGTAAAGCACACCAAATGTACCGACAACCTCTTCCTTAGCAACAAGTCCTGTTACGGTTGCTACTGTAGGCTTCCACTGACCAAATCCAAGCGGCTTAAATATAATTGATGCACCGTTACCTACACTTGCAAGAAGTGATGCATCCATAGGTGCTACGTCTTCTACAGGTATATCCATCTTGTCTGCGATTCTCTCAATCTCTGCCTCGGTTGCAACGCTCTCATCCTCAAATAAATCATCAACCATACCAAACTTACCATTTACGGTTCCGAAGCTTGAGAAGAACCAAATAATTATTGATGATAATACGATAACTGATGAAGCTCTCTTAATGAAAGACCAGCCTCTTTCCCAGGTTGCTCTAAGCACGTTTCCGACTGATGGAACATGGTAAGCAGGAAGCTCCATAACGAATGGTGCAGGCTCGCCTGCAAATGCCTTGAACTTCTTTAAAATTATACCTGATAAAATGATTGAACCTATACCTATAAAGTATGCTGAAGCTGCGATGGCAGATGAACCGCCAAAGAGTGCACCGGCGATAAGTCCAATGATAGGAAGCTTAGCACCACAAGGTATAAATGTTGTAGTCATGATTGTCATCTTACGGTCACGGTCATTTTCGATTGTACGAGATGCCATGATACCGGGAACACCACAGCCTGTAGCTACAAGTACAGGTATGAAGCTCTTTCCTGAAAGTCCGAACTGACGGAAGATACGGTCCATAACGAAGGCAACACGCGCCATATAACCGATATCCTCAAGTATTGAAAGGAACAAGAACAGTACTAACATCTGAGGTACAAAGCCGATTACGGCACCGAAACCTGCGACTATACCATCCTGGATAAGGCCGTAAAGCCATGTTCCTTCATTTACATTTATTGCTGTAAGTATCTTATCAAATAAGTTTGGTACCCACTCACCAAATATTACGTCGTTAGTAAAGTCTGTTGCCGCAGTACCGATAGATACTGCCCAACCGCCCATTGCGATTGCATATACAAGGAACATAATTGCTGCAAATATAGGAAGTCCGAGTATACGGTTTGTAACAATCTTATCAATCTTATCCGATACGGTCATCTTGTCGGAACCTTTTTTCTTCTTTACTGTTCCTACGATGACACCACCGATATAGTTATATCTTTCATTGGTAATGATACTTTCCGCATCATCATCCATTTCCTTCTCAAGTGTCGAGATTGCATCCTCAATATTTTTCTTCTGCTCACTTGAAAGCTTGATAGACTCGAGTATCTTCTCATCACGTTCAAATACCTTGATTGCATACCAACGTATGAGCTTATCGTCAACACTGCCCTCTATCTGTCCTTCGATAGCAGTTATGGCAGCCTCAACCTTATCATCAAATTTTGCAGGTACCTCTACAGCCTTTCCTGCCTTTGCTGCTGCGATTGCCTTATTTACAGCCTCATCACAGCCGTCACCCTTAAGTGCACTTATCTCAACTATCTCACAGCCAAGCTCCTTGGAAAGCTTTGCGGTATTGATATTGTCACCGTTCTTTTTTACAAGATCCATCATATTGATGGCCATAACAACAGGTATTCCAAGCTCGATAAGCTGTGTTGAAAGATATAAGTTACGCTCAATATTGGTACCGTCAACTATATTTAATATGGCATCAGGCTTCTCATTTACGAGATATGTACGTGATACCACTTCCTCCAATGTGTATGGCGATAATGAATAAATACCCGGAAGATCCTGAAGTACTACATCTTTATTTCCCTTTACCTTACCTTCCTTTTTCTCGACCGTTACGCCCGGCCAGTTACCGACATATTGATTAGCACCGGTAAGAGCATTGAATAATGTTGTCTTACCACAGTTAGGATTGCCGGCAAGTGCAATCTTAATAGACATTTATATTTCCTCCTATATATCACTTAATAATTTAAATTGACTTAGAATCTTTTGATAATCTGAGTCAACTCTTATAATCTGCATAAATTCAGGCGGATTACAAGTTGTTTTTATATGACCACCGATTACTCCACAACAATCATCTCAGCATCTGCCTTACGTATGGAAAGCTCATATCCACGAACCGTAAGCTCCATCGGGTCACCGAGCGGTGCCACCTTACGTACATAGATTTCAACTCCCTTGGTAATGCCCATGTCCATGATACGACGTCTTGTAGGACCTTCACCGGTAAGCTTAACAACCTTAACTGTGTTGCCAACCTTCACATCTTTGAGTACCATCTTATATCCTCCTTTATATCTAATAAATATTAGACCATGATTTTATTTGCTAACTCTTTACTGAGTGCAATTCTTGTTCCTTTGATTTTGACGATAACATTCTCGCCCGACTTGGTTATTATCTGAACCTTGCTTCCAACATTAAAGCCCAAATCAGCAAGATGCTGTCTTACTTCAGGCTTTCCGCCAAGCTTAAGTATTTCCTTTTCCTCTGTTTCCTGCGCAAATGTAAGTGGCATCATTATCCCTCCATTTTGTAGGTTAGGCTCATTTATCCTAACTGAAAAGATTTGAAAAAAAAAAGAATTTTAGAAAAAATTCTTTGAATTTCAATCTCTAATTATTAGTATGTTTCTTTGTTAGTTAATTATAACTAACTTTTATATCGAATAGTATTATATGCCAGAGCTAAGCAAAAGTCAACATATTTTTACAAAAAAATGTGGCTGTGAATTTTTTACAAAATAATAGGGCAAGTGTTTGTCCGCCTGTCACTTCAAGACCAAATCCTCTTTTTAAATCTGATTCATACCTTGATTTTCCTTAAACTGGTAACAAATCTTATTATTTTGCAGCTTCTGTTACCGGCTTACTTTTATTTTGCTAAAAATATACGGACTGATTCTGCTCTTTGCCCGATTTAGTCCGTACTGCTCACAAATATTTACAGACTAAATCTACACCTTGCCCGATTTAGTCCGTACTGCTCACAAATATTTACAGACTAAATCTGCACCTTGCCCGATTTAGTCCGTACTGCTTATAAAAATATACGGACTAAATCTACACCTTGCTCAATCTAGTCTGTACTGCTCGCAAAAATATACGGACTAAATTCACACCTTGCTCAATTTAGTCCGTACTGCTTGTAAAAATATACGGACTGATTCCGCTCTTTGCCCAATTCAGTCCGTACAGTTTTCTTGATATACCCTTGATATACCATAAAGTGTTTCTATTCGGTACGTAATGCTACTACAGGATCCTTCTTGGAAGCTACCCTTGATGGGATAAGTCCTGCAATCATGGTAAGTACTACACTTATGATTACAAGGATTACGCCGCCCGCAGCCGGAAGCTTGGCTATATGCTTCAATCCTGAAGCATGCTCAATAATCTTGTTAATAGGTATGTTGAGCAATATGGTAACGAGTATTCCGATTACACCGGCTATAAAGCCAACAATAATAGTTTCTGCATTAAATACTCTTGAAATATCTTTCTTGGATGCACCTATACTTCGAAGCACACCGATTTCCTTGGTTCTTTCGAGAACGGAAATGTAGGTAATGATTCCAATCATAATCGAGGATACCACAAGTGAAATCGCTACGAAGGCTATAAGCACGTAGGATATTGCATTTATGATAGTACTTACCGATGACATCATGGTACCCACCATATCCTCGTACTGAATCTCCTTATCCTCTTCGCCGTTTTCCTTTACACTTTTATTGTAATCTTCTATTATATCTATTATCTTTTCTTTAGAGTCAAAATCCTTAGGATAGATTCTAATTACTTTAGGATCATCCTCATAAGCAATTCCTATGGTTTCAAGGTTGTCCTCATAGGTTGCATCCTCGGCGGTTCTAAGCTCCGAAAGTGACATACCCTGGGACATTCCCTGAGCCTCGGCTGAAACCTCCTCCATAGCTGCTAAAAATGCATTCATTTCCTCATCTGAAAGCGATGCCATATAGGCTGTCTGCTTGTCTTCAGGAAGTATAGCCAAAAACATCATTGCCTCCGATGGCTCCAAAGTATGCATATAAGAAAAAAGCTGTTCATCAGGCACATCAGCTATATCAGATACACCAAACTGTGTTGCTATCTGCTTGGCGAATTCCTCCATCTGCTCCTCGCTCTCATCCACCTGTTCGGCTGCGATGTCAGCACCAAATTCATAGCCGGTAAATACATTTATATCAGGATTCTCAAGCTGTTCTTTTCCTATGTCGCTTTCCTTAGCCATGTTCATAAGAGTTTCAACAAGCGCATGCTTGTAACCGATGGTAGTGGTTATGGAATGAACCGTCGCCTCATCATTTGGTCGAACGATACCTACAACCTTAACCTCAATACCGTTGTCAATCTTATCCTTCATATAATTATAGTCATCGCTCATATCCACATAACAGCCCTTATCCTTGTCATAGGCATAATAATCCGATGTTGGAATAACCTTATATGTAAGGCTTAAAAGCTCATCATAGGTATATGAGGTATTGTCAAATGTAAGTGCCTCGCCCTTAAGAGATGCCGCAACCATATCCTGCAGTTCCTTCACATCTCTGATTCCGAGGGTATAAAGCTCATAATCTGTTATCTCATTATATTCTGTTACAACAAGAACTATCTCGTCGTAGCTTTCCGGCCAGTGTCCGGCAACCACATCATACTGCTCATCCAAAAGCTCCTGGTTTTCAATTATTTCAGACCAGACACTGGTCATGTCCATCGAGCTTCCGATACTGTACTGGGACATCTCTGCCATGGAACCCATACCGATTTTTTCCATTACGGTACCCGGATTCACCTGATAGATATCATCATACGTATCCGGCAAATATGCATTTACCGTAACTCCGTACATATACATTATATCTGAAGAATACTCCTTTATATCGCTGCCGTCACCGTTTTCGATATAATCCTTAAAGGAAATCATATCATTTATCTTGACCTCGCTCATAAGGGTATTGACATAATCGCCCACGAAGTTATTGGAATAAACCTTGTCCATATCATGCTCTTCAGAGCTTTTCATATCATTTCCGAGAAGCAATGAAAACATAGCAGATCGGTCAACCGATTCGTCGGTTATCTCGAGCGGATATGTTGATAAAGTATCCTGTTCGACACTGCTTATGTATTTTCTAAAACCGCTTGATAAAGACAGGATAAGTGCTATACCGATTATACCGATACTGCCGGCAAATGCGGTAAGGATGGTTCTTCCTTTTTTGGTAAGCAGGTTGTTAAAGCTAAGGCTTAACGCTGTAAAATAAGACATTCGGTTTTTCTTATAGCTTTTAATTTGACTTGTACTTGACTTCTTGTCAGTCTTTTTATCTGCTTTCTCATCAGCCTTTTTATTCGCTTTCTCGTCAGCCTTTGCATCAACCTCCCCAAAAGTTTCCTTATCGGCTTCCTCATCCGTATAAGGATTTGAGTCATCTGTCACTTCACCGTCAAGGAGCTTGATAATTCTTGTGGAATATTTTTCTGCCAGCTCAGGGTTGTGTGTAACCATAATTACAAGTCTGTCGTCCGCTATCTCTTTGAGCAAATCCATAATCTGCACGCTGGTTTCCGTATCAAGCGCACCTGTCGGCTCATCCGCAAGAAGTATCTCCGGATCATTTATAAGTGCACGTGCTATCGCAACTCTCTGCATCTGTCCGCCGGAAAGCTGGTTAGGCTTTTTATGAATCTGCTTTCCGAGTCCGACCTTTTCAAGCACTTCTTTTGCACGTCTTCTTCTCTCCGACTTGGATACACCCGATAGTGTAAGTGCAAGTTCTACATTTGAAAGGACATTCTGATGCATGATAAGGTTATAGCTTTGGAATACAAAACCAATGGAATGATTTCTGTAAGCATCCCAATCCTTGTCCTTATATTTTTTTGTAGATCTTCCCTTGATAACAAGGTCTCCGTCCGTGTACTGGTCAAGACCGCCGACTATATTAAGAAGCGTAGTCTTACCACAGCCTGACTGTCCAAGTACGGATACAAATTCATTGGCTCTGAAATTTATGCTTACTCCCTTTAAAGCGTGCACGGTTTCCTCGCCGGTTATGTAATCCTTTACGATATTTTTTAATCTTAGCATATCTGCCTCCTGAAATTCTTTCCCATATTACATTTTGCAATATTATCATAATAATAAGTATAAGTAAAGAAATAAAAAAACGGTGTAAAGGCCAAGCAAAAGGGTGAGCAGTAAAATCAGATTAAATGTAACAATGGGACAGGCATCTTGCCTGTCCCTGTCACAATTACTTGTCAGCGGTGTCTACGCCTGTAACGGACTTTATTTTTTATTACTCATGAATACGTATAACACCCTTATCCATACGATATACCGTATCTGCATAAGTCGCTGCATCTTTTTCATGTGTAACCATGATAACTGACGCACCCTTATCACTGCAATAATTCTTTAATAGCTTTAAAACCTTACCGGTTGTTTCGTCATCCAAATCACCTGTAGGTTCGTCGGCTACAACAAGCTCAGGATTATTTATAAGTGCTCTGGCAATTGACATACGTCTTAGTTCTCCACCCGAGAGTTCATTTGCATATACATTTTTCAAATCCGCTATGTCCATAGCTTCAAGAAGTTCAACGGCGCGCGCTTCTATATCCTTTTCTTTTTCTTCTTTTTTATCATACATAAGAGCAGGCATCGTTACATTTTCAAGTACAGTAAGAGTTGATAATCCGGTCTGCCCCTGTGGTATAACTCCTATGTGTCGATTTCTGAATGATGAGAGCTTTCTGTCATCCATGGCATAGATATCCTCATCACCAAAAAACACCCTGCCCTCTGTCGGTTTTAAAAGTCCTGCAAGCATATTTACAAATGTTGTTTTTCCGCTTCCTGACCTGCCCACTATCTCTGTAAGCTTTCCTTCATCCACTGTAAAATCTACAGGCTCAACCGCCGTAAATATATTGGTGCCTTTTCCGTCTCGTATAAAATCTCTTTTTATATGTTCGGCTCTTATAATCATCTATGCATCCTCCCTAATCAAAAGTCCCGTTTCTTTGCCGGTTATTCTATTAGCAGACAATGCTGCGGCACATACCTCTGCCAGCATTGATATAAGAACAGTGCCAATTCCGATCATCAATATCACTATAAAATCAGGCATAAGGAATGGCAGACTAAGTGCATTTTTAATTGTATCTGACAATATATACACAACCGGAAGCGCAATCAGTATACCGATTACCGCTCCGACCAAACTTATAACAGCCGCTTCCTTTGCCATTATCCCAAAAAGCATGCCTCTTGACGCCCCGGATATCCGAAGCACAGCAAATTCTTTTTTTCTCTCGTTTGACAAAAGCGCAAATACTATGATTAAAATTATAACCGCCAGCACCCAGACTGCAATCATAAGTATGCCTATTATCCCTGAAACATTGCCAAGTCCCTTGGCTATCGAGGATATCATGTTGCGTGCAGGCGTGGCCTCAACCTTGCTTATATGGATATTTATATCATCTGTCACAGCACTGATATCATAGCCATCTGCCACACGTATCAGGACTGCAGAAGCCGCAGAATTAATATCCACGCCCTTAAACGGACTTGTTTCCAGAAGCCTGGCTGCGCTCTCCGCCATCATGC
>CALGGL010000023.1 GCA_937915975.1 uncultured Lachnospiraceae bacterium
ATAATGCACAGAAGGCATTAAGAAACAGAGATACGGATAACAAATCCGTAAGCGGTAATAACCCAAAAAACAGAAAAAAGAAAACAAGATGGGATGAGATAATAAGAAAGGCCCTTAAGCATTCGGCAGCATTTACATTCAGTCTGCTTGTAAATATTGTTATTGTATTTATAATAATAAGACTTTTTTCTTATTCCTTTAATTTTGCTTACAGTGTTTTTGGTGATGTTGCAAAGGATCCTGCGGGAAAGGAGTATGCGGTTATTGAGATACCTGCGGATTCTTCCACATTACAGATAGGAAAAGCGCTTGAGGACAATGGAATCATTGAAGATAAATATGTATTCTTTGCCAAGGTAAGAATTAAAAAGCTCGGTGGAAAGATTAAAGCCGGTAAATACGGCTTGTCATCATCTATGACATACGGAGAGATTATTAATTTGATTTGTGGAATAAATGAGGAAGAAGAGGGTGACTGAGTGTGAAGGGAATGGAAAGGATAACTTCATTTGTTGATTCTTATATCCCTGATGACGAGGGTTTGCTCGGTGAGATTTATTCCTCTGCCGTAAATGACGGAGTACCGGTTATAAGAAGGGCGGCAAAGGAATTTTTAAAAACACAGCTTGCCGTAAAAAATCCGAAAAATATTCTTGAAATAGGTACAGCCGTGGGCTATTCTTCTCTTTTTATGAGTAAATACACAGATGAAAAATGTAAAATAACTACTATTGAGCTTGATGAGAAAAGAGCAGAAGAGGCAATTGCCAATATCAGAAAGCTTAAAAAAGAAAAAGTCATAAAAGTTATTAAAGGAGATGCTTTAGATGTTTTAAAGACACTCCCAGATGCTTCATATGACTTTTTGTTTGTTGATGCTGCTAAAGGACAGTATATCAACTATTATGAAGAGGTTTTAAGAATTGCCGAAAAAGGAGCTGTAATAATATCGGACAATATTCTTCAGGACGGTGAAATTCTTGAATCACATTTTACCGTAGAAAAAAGAAACAGAACAATACATGACAGAATGAGGGAATATCTGTATAAGATAACACATGATGACAGAGTTTGGAGTGCCATTCTTTCCGTGGCTGACGGTATGGCAGTAACCATAAAGAAGGATGAAAGATGAAAAAGGATAGCATAAAAAAACCGGAGCTTCTTATACCGGCAGGTGGTATGAATACGTTGAAAGTAGCCATAGATTACGGAGCGGACGCCGTATATATGGGTGGCCAAAAATTCGGATTAAGAGCAAAGGCTGATAATTTTACAATCGAAGAGATGAAAGAAGCGGTTAGATATGTACATTCAAAGGGTAAGAAGGTTTATGTTACCGTAAATATATTTGCGCACAATGATGATATTGAAGGCGTGCGGGAGTATTTTAACACTCTTCACAATGAGGGGCTTGATAAGAATGAAACAGCAATAGATGCACTTCTTGTCTCTGATTTCGGTATATTTATGCTTGCTAAGGAAATACTTCCGGATATTGATATTCATATCAGTACTCAGGCGAACAATACCAATTATATGACCTACAATTTCTGGTACAAGCAGGGTGCAAAGAGAGTTGTTGCGGCAAGAGAGCTTTCCTTAAATGAAATAAAAAAGATAAGAGACAATATTCCGAAAGATATGGAAATTGAGGCATTTATGCATGGCGCTATGTGCATTTCGTATTCGGGGCGCTGTCTCCTTTCAAGCTATTTTACAGGAAGGGATGCCAATAAGGGTGCCTGCACACATCCGTGCAGATGGAAATATTCCGTTGTTGAGGAGAAAAGACCGGGAGAGTACCTGCCTGTTGAAGAAGACGACAGGGGTACATATATATTTAATTCAAAGGATTTATGTATGATTGAGTATATTCCTGAGATGATAGAGGCGGGGATTGATTCGTTTAAAGTGGAAGGTCGTATGAAAACCGCACTTTATGTGGCGGCTGTCACAAGAACCTACCGACAAGCGATTGATGATTATTTTGAATCGGAAGAGCTCTACAGATCCAATATGGATTATTACAAAGAGGAAATAGCTGCCTGTACCTACAGACAGTTTACAACTGGATTTTACTTTCGTAAGCCGGATGAGGATACTCAGATTTATGACAATAATACCTATGTGAACAATTATGTTTATCTTGGCTGCATAGAGGATATTGATGAAGAAAACAGGCTTTTCGTCATTCATCAAAAAAATAAATTTCTTGTGGGTGACATCATATGTATAATGGATTTTGCCGGAGAAAACATAGAAGTTAAGGTAGAGGGAATATTTGATGAGAAGATGAATCCTATGGAATCAGCTCCTCATCCGAAACAGTTTTTATATCTTAAGTTTAATAAGACGGAAGGCATAAAAAAAGGTATGATTATAAGAGTAAAGCGTTACGAAGCTTAAGCAGCGCCTTTTTCTCGATTCTGGATACATATGAGCGTGATATACCGAGGGCTTTTGCAACCTCCTTCTGGGTAAGCTCATCATAACCGAATAATCCGTAGCGCATGGCTATTATTTGCTGTTCTCTTAAGTCCAAAACTTTTTTGTATATTTTTGAAATGTAACTTATATTGTCATTATGGATTATATCTATGAGGATGTTTTCATCCTCATTTTTTATTATATCCATGAGGTTGATTTCGTTGCCCTCCTTGTCTGTTCCGATTGGTTCATATAATGAGATTTCTCTTGCTTCTTTGCGCTCTTGCCTTAGGCGCATAAGAAGCTCGTTTTCTATACATCTTGATGCGTATGTGGCAAGCCTGCTGCCCTTTGATACATCATAGGTGTTTACAGCCTTAATCAGTCCTATGGTTCCGATTGAGATAAGGTCTTCCGTGCTTCTTCCCACAGCCTGATATTTTTTTACGATATGTGCAACGAGTCTCAGATTGTATTCAACAAGCGTATTTCTGGCTTCGATGTCACCCTGTTTTATGAGCTTCAGATAATGCCTTTCTTCTTCGGCGGAAAGGGGATGCTTAAATGTTTCCAAGGTATACGCCTCACGAAAGTCCCTGTTTTTATATGATATGATTTTTTGACAAAAAAGTGCTTTTCCCATAAAAATTTACGCAAAAACTTGATATATAAATTACATTAGAGTAAAATTGAATAAAGTATTATTTGTTTTGAAACGGTGCATTTACAATGAAAAAATCAGTTGCTTTTCAAAAAAATATAAAGCTTATTCTTACGGTGATAATTTTGCTGCAGTCTCTGATTATTACCTTTGTTTTTGCTTATAAAAAGAAGGGCTTCCATTCGGATGAAATATGGAATTACGGTTTTGCAAACAGTACTGAGGGCGGATACATATATGAGAAGGACGGAGAAAAGATTAATTGCTATGAATGGGTGAATTCGGAAAAACTGCTGGAATATATAAGTGTTGATAAAAGTGAGATATTTGCTTATAAGGATGTTTATATAAATTGTGCAAAGGATATCAATCCACCGCTTCAAAATATGCTTTTGCATTTAATATGTTCTTTTTTTCCGAATGTATGGTCAAAGTGGTTTTGCTTTGTTATAAATATCTTTGCTTTTTTCCTGACTCAGATATTCTTATATAAAACAATTCTTTTAACAGGCGGTGACGAAAAGCTTGCTGTTATGGGAATTATATTGTATGGCTTTGGTGCAGGTGCGGCAAATGTTTCGATTTTTCTGCGTATCTATGCTTTAGGTGTGGCATTTTCTGTTATGTATATATATTATTCCGCAAAAATATTCAGGGATGAGTATAAAAAAAGTAATTATATTAAATTGTTCGCAGTCGGCTTTCTCGGTGCTTTTACCATCCACCAGTTTCTTATTATTGCGTTTGTTGTGACATTTGCTTTTTCTGCTTACTATCTGATTAAAAGAAAGTATAAAAAAATGTTTGCATACGGTGGAACGGGACTTTTGTTTGCGGGACTTTCGATTGCGGCATTTCCGAGCACTATTGCTCATATGAACGGAAAAACGGCATCCTATGAGGTCGGAAAACTTCCGTTAATGTATCAGCTATCCAAATACTTTGAGTATCTTAATCGTGATATTATAGGAATTCATAATTCGGCAAATCCGACATTTATTCATTCTGTTTTCAGTATGATAATCGGACTTGCTTTTGCGATACTGCTCGCAATATTATATGTCTTTCGCAAGAAAGAAAAGGTTAAGAAAATAAAGAACGGGATTTTTGATTTTGTAAAACGTATGATTGAAGAGTTAAAAAAATATCGATATCCTGTCATTGCATTTTTTATTTGTGTATTGGTGTTTTTGTTTATTGTATCCGGGATGACATCGTTAGGGCGCATGGGTGAGTACACAAGAAGATATATTTTTCTGATATATCCTGTTTATTCTGCTCTGGTAATAATGATAATAAAAGCAATTCTTAATGCTTTAAAAATAAATGAATCAAAAATTGATATGCTGATGCTATGCATAACAGCCGTACTTGTTATCTTGTCATATGCTATGTCGGATAAAGCTTTCTATTTCAATGAAAAAAAAGAGGGCATAACATTCAGTGACCTGGAAGAGGATACGGATTGTATAGTTGTTTTGGACAGCCTTTGGCTTTCTACCTGTGCAACAAACGAATTGTATAATACCGATATGTTTTATCTTACTGACAGAGCAAATTACGAGCATGATAATTATGCGGATTTGGATTTGGGTGACAGATCGCTTTATCTTCTTATAGATGTATCGAATGAGTATATCCCTAAGGAGAATGATGACGAGGAAACAATGCTTGCTGCTCAGGCAAACGGAAGTATGATTAATAAGGATGAGATTCTTGAATATTACGGTAATCTTTCGATAGCCCAAGGGTGTGAACTTTGCGGTTGCGATTATCTGTTCGGAAGAAAGATTGAGATATATAAACTGACACCTTGACAAAGGTCACGGATAATGGATGAACAGACGGGCTTATAAAGCCTACGAATACTTGATATTTATGCGAAATTAGAGTAAAATATTAAGGTGATTTTGTTTGCATGAGATTATGAAAGAAAATTGGGGGTAATTATGAAGGTTGTAATTCTTGCCGGAGGCTTTGGAACAAGAATAAGTGAAGAGAGTCATCTTAGACCGAAGCCTATGATAAAAATCGGAAATAAACCTATTTTATGGCATATAATGAAAGAATATTCTTATTACGGCTTTAATGAATTTGTAATCTGTGCCGGATATAAGCAGGATATGATTAAGGAATGGTTTGCGAACTATTATCTGCATAACAGTGATGTCACATTTGATTTTTCAAAGGGAAATGAGATGACCGTACATAATAATGTGGCTGAGCCATGGAAGGTAACCGTCGTTGACACAGGCTATAATACAATGACGGGCGGAAGAATTAAGCGTATTAAGCCGTATATAGGTGATGAGACATTTTTAATGACTTACGGTGACGGTGTTTGCGACATCAATATAAAGGAGCTTGTAAAATTCCATGAAGCTCACGGGAAAATTGCCACACTTACGGCAGTTAACGAAGAGCAGAGATTCGGTGTTCTTGATATAGAAAAGGATTCCGATAAAATTGTTGCTTTCAGAGAAAAATCAGCAAGTGACAGATCCAGAATAAATGCGGGATATATGGTTTTGAACAGCAGGGTATTTGACTATATTGAAGGAGATTCAACAGTATTCGAAAAAGAACCGTTACAAAGACTTTCAGCCGACGGAGAGCTTGTTGCTTATAAGTATGACGGCTTCTGGCAGTGCATGGATACATTAAGAGAGCAGGAGGCTTTGGCTGCAATGGTAGAAAGCGGTAAGGCTCCATGGATGGTTTGGTAAAAAGGTAATGTGAGGAGATTGGTATGTTTCCGGATAAGTTTAACAAAAACAATAAAACAGTTTGTGTTCAGGGTCTCGGCTTTGTAGGCTCGGCTATGGCTTTGGCTATTGCCAATGCAAGGGATTCAAAGGGACAACCGTTGTATAATGTGATTGGAATTGATGTTCCGAATGAGGCGGGCTACAAAAAGGCGGATTCTTTAAATGACGGTGTATTTCCGTTTGAGAATAATGACAAAAAACTTGAAGAGGCGATGAAAGCTGCATACGAAAACGGCAATCTTTTTGCAACAACGGACGTGACTGATTTTAAATATGCGGATGTGGTTGTTGTGGATATTAATCTCGATGTTTACTATGATGACAACAAAGAACCTTATCTTGATTTGACGTTGTTTAAAAATGCAATGAAAGGTCTCGGAGAAAATATAAAAGAGGGAACTCTTGTTATCGTCGAAACCACCGTTCCTCCGGGAACTTGTGAAAAGGTTGTTGTTCCGATACTTAAGGAAGAGCTAAAAAAACGCGGATTGAATGATAATAATTTATATGTGGCTCACTCGTATGAAAGAGTTATGCCGGGAGAAAATTATTTTGATTCCATAGTAAATTTCTGGAGAGTATATTCGGGCATAAATGAAGAATCCGCAGACAGATGTGAGGCTTTTTTAAAAACGGTAATTAAAACCGACGAATACCCGCTTACACGACTTGAAAAAACAACCGCTACAGAGATATCCAAGGTGCTTGAGAACTCATACAGGGCAACCACAATAGCGTTTATGGAGGAATGGGGGCGTTTTGCCGAAGCGGTAGGAGTGGATTTGTTTGAGGTTATAAATGCCATAAGAATGAGACCTACTCATTCCAATATGAGACAGCCGGGTTTTGGCGTAGGAGGCTATTGCTTAACAAAGGATCCGTACTTTGCCAAGCTTGCCGCAAAGGATATCTTCGGACTTGACAAAATGGATTTCCCTTTTTCGACACTGGCAGTTAAAACAAATAATGTTATGCCTTTAGTCAGTCTTGATAAAATCGATGAGATTATGGGTGGATTAAAAGAAAAGAAAATACTTGTAATGGGTGTAAGCTACAGACAGGATGTAGGAGATACCAGATATTCGCCTACCGAAATATTTGCAAGGGAAGCCGTAAAAAAGGGCTGTGATATCGAATATCAGGATCCGCTGGTTGATTATTGGCGGGAAATGGATTGCAAGGTCATCAATGATATTCCCGATTTTGAAAAATATGATGTTATTGTTTTTGCGGTGCAGCATAAGCAGTATCTTAATTTGGATTTTTCAAAAACCGTATTTAAGAATAATGCGTTGATTTTTGACGGTAATTGCGTTTTAACCAAAAAGCAGATAAATGATATAAAGAACAGAGATGATATACGCTTCGGAAGTATAGGAAGATAAAATAAAAGAGTAAATAATAAGTTTCAAGGAGGGTATAAATGAAAGCGTTAATTACAGGTGGAGCAGGATTTATCGGCTATCATCTTGCCAATAAATTAATCGGTGCGGGATATGAGGTCGTGCTTGCAGATAATTTTTCAAGAGGAGTAGAGGATAGCTTTCTTCTTGAACTGGAAAAAAATGAAAATGTTACTTTTTGCTCTATTGACCTGATGGATAAAAATAAAATTGATGAGCAGTTGGACAAGGATTTTGATTACATATATCATCTTGCGGCTATAATAGGCGTTCAAAATGTTTTGAATCATTCGTATGATGTTTTAAAGAAAAATGTCGAGCTTTTGATAAACATGATTGATTTTGCCGGCAAACAAAAGGAACTGAAGCGTTTTATATTTGCTTCAACAAGTGAGATATATGCAGGTACCTTGCAGTTTTTCGGAATGGATATTCCTACTCCGGAAACCACACCTCTTACGATTACACCTCTTGAGCATCCGCGTACCTCATATATGCTGTCTAAGATTTACGGCGAGGCACTGTTAAATCAAAGTGATATTCCTTATACAATTATAAGACCGCATAATTTTTACGGACCGAGAATGGGAATGTCACATGTTATTCCCGAGCTTTTAAAGAAATCATATATGAAAAATGACGGCGAACAGCTGGAGGTTTTTTCGGTAAAGCACAAGAGGACGTTTTGCTACATAAGTGATGCGGTTGAAATAATACTCAGACTTGCGGAGTCAAAGGATTCGGAAAACAAAGCGTATAATGTGGGAAATGAAAACCCTGAGGTTTCGATTATGGAGGTGGCTGAAGCTGTTTTAAAGGTAACGGGTAAAAAGCTTGATATAGTTCCGATGCCTGAAGCTCCGGGATCTCCGGCGAGAAGATGCCCGAGCATGAAAAAAACCTTTGATTGTATCGGATATAAGGGTGAGGTTTCACTTGCCGACGGAATCCAAAAAACATATGAATGGTATAAAACATACATTTTTGAAGGAAATGAGTTGAGTGCAAAATGATAGAAAAATACACTGTTGATACGAACTATACCGTAAAAAATGCAATTGAAAAAATGGAAAAGAATTTAATAAAGGCTGTTATCGTGCTGGATGGCGATAATAAGGTTATCGGACTCTTTTCTAACGGTGATATGCGTGCGTTTTTTCTCAGAGGAGGAAGTCTATCCGCCGATATCGCGGATGCTATGAATAAAAGTCCGAAGCTTTATTATTCCGTTGAGGAAGTAAAGCAGGAAAGAAGTGAGTTCAACAGAGTAATATATCCCATTGTTGATAATGAGAACAGGCTTGTTTCCGTAATGGATTTTGATAACGATAATGATGGAGAGGTAATATGTAATTCTTTGAATAATATCCCTCTCGTGATTATGGCCGGAGGTAAGGGAACAAGGCTTTATCCGTACACAAAAATACTCCCCAAAGCACTCGTTCCGGTGGGAGATATAACGATAACGGAAAGAATAATTAAGTCCTTTCAAAGATATGGATGCAAAAAGTATATTATGATTCTTAATCATAAGGCGGGAATGATAAAATCATATATGAATGATCTTAAAAAGGATTACAGCTTGGATTTTGCCGTAGAGGAAAAATTCCTGGGAACGGCAGG